>JBDOIE010000165.1:0-21376 GCA_041082245.1 Chloroflexia bacterium | reverse complement strand
GAGGCGCCTTTGGCCGCTCCGGTCGTCTCCGGGGGAACACCGAGAAGATCGAACGCCTCGCGCGGGCCCCACGCGGGGGTGGCGTGCGTGCCTACCGATCCCGCGTCTCTTCCCGGGGAAGGGGCCTGCTTGGGGTACAGGCGATGTTGGGGCTCCGGCAGACCTGGGGAGCCAGGAGAGGACATCCCAGCGGGGCCCGGGATCGGCTCCCTGGCAGCCTCCTGCACGTCTTGCGGCCGGCGACCCACCGAGAGCAGTTCTCTCCCCAACTGTGCCAGGAAGCGGCGCACGCGGGTGCGGACGGACAGGGGAGCCGGCGGTCCTGACACGTCCGCCGAAGCGGGACGCACAGCGACCGGTCCGGCTGCGCTCCTTTGGGGGACACCGCCGGACGTACGCTGCGAAGCACGGCCGGCAGAAAGCGCCTCCTCGCCCCTTGACGACAGCCGGTCGTCCTCCGTGTTCCACCTGGGACTCGGCCTCGCCTGCAGCCCCCCTCCGGGACTCCCCGCCTCCTCTTCACCCACGCCGAACGTTCCTCCGGACGCGACAGCCGGCGAAAGCCAGTCCGGCGGCGGTGGTGATGTTCGCGATACGCCCAGGAGGGCTCCGTACCACGCGACGGGGAATGGCCGCTCCGGTCCCGGCGCTGGTGAGCCCGGGGTTCCCTCTTCCTCCACTTCGTACCGGTAGCGCGCAAGCCGGTCGCGGGCGAACGCGGTCAGCGGGGCGGTCGGGAGCTGCATCCGCAATCCGAACGGAGTGAGCGGGACTTTCGGGAGTCCCCGCCACCCGGTGCGGGCACGGCCCGGCGCCGGAACCTGCGGCCGCTTCCCGGCCCAAGACGGAAGTGGCGCGATGCGGCCCCAACCCCATCCCGCAAGCCGGCGACGCCGTTCGTCCAGGAAGCGGCCGAGGGGCGTCAACAGGGTGAGCGTTGCTGCCGCAGGTCGGGGAAGCGCGGCCGGCGGGACACGTTGCGGCCGTTCCTCGCGGGCGAGGCGTGCCTCACCTGCCGGGTCACGCGCTCGTCCGAACCAGCGTGCGAGCGTCTGTTTCCAGGACATCTGCATTCCACCCCGCGGGCGCTAGACCGGGCCCTGATGTACGAGCACCAGCGTATCGATCGCGACCTTGCCCTCGCCCGCGCGCAGCTCCGGCCCCGTCCAGCGGATCGGGTAGGCGCCGGCGAACGACCACCGGCGTACCTCGTTTCCCGCCGGATCGTACAGGACGATGGAGATGTTCTTCCGCTCGACCTTGCCCTGGGCGACATCCTGGAACCATTTCCACAGGTCGTCCGAGCCGGCTGTCCCATGCTTCAGGGTCAGGTCCGCGTACTTGACCCGCCCGGGCAGTTTGTGCACGTAGCTGTTCAGGCCTCCCTCGGAGTATTCCTGGACTTCGATGGACGCCTCCAGCCCGGAGCATTCGCTGAAGGAGGCCTGGACGATGCCACTGATCTCGACGAAGAAGGTGTAGGCCGGATAGGGATCCGTGCGTTCTCCGGTTCCAGGCATCGCAAACCCTCACGGTCTCTTGCGGAGCGCCGCCCCCGAGGCGAATGGCCGACAGACCTCGCCCGCCTGTTCGGGGGCCGGCCGGTTGGGTTCCTCACTCAGAGCCCTGCCCACGCTGTATTCGGGCAGCCTGTTCGACCCACCGGCGGCGCTCCGCGTGTTCCAGCCCCAGGAGCTCCTGGAGCGGCCAGTGGAAGTGGTAGGCGAGATAGGCTACCTCCTCGTACAGGCGACCGAGGGGGTAGCCTCTCATACCCCCCCCGGGCGGCTCAGGTCCGCTTCGAACTCGGTCCCGCACTGCGGGCACTTGACCGGGAAGATCGTGCCGCCGTCCCCGTTGATGCGCTGATAGAACTCCTGCAGGTAGGCCAGGTCCCCGGTAAAGAGCCCTTCGATGATGTGCGGGTTGACGTCCGGGAGCGTGCCCAGCCGGGTGATCACACGCGAGAGGAGGATGATGACGAGGTAGGCCTCGTTGGCGCGCACGCGGGGGTCGCGCAGCGGGGCGATCTCGTCCAGCGCGGTCGCCAGGCGCATGATCCCGTGCCGGTGGAGGTTCCCCTCCTCGTCGATGTACCCTTTGGGCAGGGTGAACTCGAACTCGGTCTGCAGTGCCATTCCCAGCCTCACTTGACGCGGGTGTAGCCCTCGACGACGATCTCGAGCTCTTCGATCGCCACGTTGTTCGATTTCGCATCGGCGGCCGGCCCGGTCAGTTTGCAGGGCCAGGCGTTGACAAAGTTCCAGCGCGCGATCTCCTGGCCGTTAAAGTCGTACATGACGACGGAGCCGTTCTTGCGGGCATCCCGGATCTTACCTTCCTCGACGAGCCGGCGCCACTCCCACAGGTCCATGGCGTCGGTGATGCCGCGCTTCAGGGTGATGTTGTTCCAGGTCATCCGCCCGGGGACCTTCTGGATCACGTACTGGCCCTTTTCCCCGGAGGCCTTGTACTCGACCACCTCGTGGGACGATCCCAGCCCCGTGACCTCCTGGAAGGCCCCGACGATGGTACCCTGGAACTCGACGGTGAAGTAGCAGGAAACCAGCGGATCCTTGCGCTCTGCGTTTGGCATCGTATCCCTCCATCAGCCTATTATGCACAGGCCCTGTGCCGGCCGGTACGGCCGGTTTTGAACCGGCCACTACTCCGACACTGCGGCGCCGCCGGCCCACTGGCTGATGCGGAAGATGACGAACTCGGCCGGCTTTACCGGGGCAAGCCCGATCTCGATGATCAGCATACCGGCATCGCGCACCTCGGGCGGGTTCAGCTCCGCGTCGCACTTGACGTAGAACGCCTCCGAGGGCGTCGTACCGAACAGCGCTCCATCGCGCCATACCCGGGTCAGGAAGGCGGTGATGTCCCGCTTGACGCGCTCCCACAGGTCGATGTCGTTCGGCTCGAACACGACCCACTGGGTGCCCAGCTCGATCGACTCCTCGACGTAGTTGAAGAGCCGGCGGACGTTGATGTAGCGCCAGGCCGGATCGCTGCTCAGGGTGCGCGCCCCCCAGATGCGGATGCCCCGTCCCGGGAAGGCGCGGATGCAGTTGATGCCGGCCGGGTTCAGGATGTCCTGCTCCTCTTTCGTCACCTGGACGGCCAGGCCCAGGGCGCCACGCACGATCTCGTTCGCCGGGGCCTTGTGGACGCCGCGCTCCGTGTCGCTGCGGGCATAGATCCCGGCAACGTGCCCGCTGGGCGGAATGAACAGGGGTTTTCCGTTCAGCGGGTTGCTCACCTGGATCCAGGGGTAGTAGAGCGCACCGTACTTGGAGTCGTACTTGACCTCGTCCGTACGCCAGGTCTTGACCTGCTGCGGCGTCAGCGCCGGAGGGGCATCCAGGATGGCGAAGCGGTCCTTCATCTTCTCGCAGTGCGCCATCATCGCGCTCTGCACCGCCTGCACATCGGCCATCGTCAACGCACCCTGCTGGAAGGCGGCCATCAGGTCCGGGACGATCACCATGGTGATCTCTTCCACGGCCTCCAGCCCTCCGAGCCCGGTGCGCTTGGCAGCATCTCCGATGAAGGCACTGGCAGAGACAGTGGCCTTCCCTTTCCGCCTGGCAGGCGCAGCGGCTTCGCCTTCCGCAGGGGCCGGTGGAACAGCCTCCGGCGCTTCCTGCTCGATGCGCACAATGTAGCAGGTGCCCCCGCCGTTATGGAAGTAGCCATAGACCGCGTGGGCGAGGAACGACCCCTCGATGAACTCCCCGAAGGTCTCGCGGAACTGGGTCCAGTTGCTGACCAGCGTGGGCGTGTTCACGGGACCCTTTTCCGCAAAGCCGACGAAGGCAGCTACCGCGGTGCCCACGCCTTCGATCGGCCGAGCCCCTTTCTCGACCTCCTCGATGTATACACCGGGCGACAGGTACTGTGGCGACATTCGTTCCTCCTTTTCTCACCGAGCGCCTGGTATGCCTCCTGGGATAAGGGCCCTCCAGGCGCTCGGCGCCGGGCCCCGTCCCCGCTCGAACCTGCTTCGCTACCGGTCGTCACCTCCTGGAGCGCGCAGGTCGTAAGGTGGGACGGTTCGACCCTCCCGGCCCACCGAGACTTTCGACGCGCGCCCCCGCTTCCCGGGCAGGATCACGACGAGGGTGTAGGTGCCGGCATCCAGCTTGGGGAAGCTGTAGCGGCCCTGCGGATCGGTACGCGCCACAAGCCCGCGTTCCTCGATCCGTACCTCCGCACCCGGCACGGGCCGTCCTTCCGCGTCGCGCACGGTGCCGGCGATCTGCCAGATCTCCTCGAACGGCCCCTGCCCGGGCCGGAGCCCCTGCTGGAACAGGAGCTCCTTCGTAAACACCATCGGACCGACAAAGCGCTGCGCCACGTCCAGCGGCAGCACCACGCGGTAGTGGAAGGCCGGCCGGAGCTCGTTTCCCAGGGCATTCCACAGGTCGCTCGGGTTCGGTGCTTCCTCGGGCCCGAGCAAGCTCGCCTGGAGCGGCTCGCGTGCTGCCCTGAGCTCCCCCTGCAGGAGATCTTGCGGGAGCATCCGGTGGCGCATCAGCACCGCCATCGCCCGCCACAGCAGCCGGTGCTCGTCCTCCGGCGCGCCGGCCCACGCGGTCACGAGGTAGGTGGCGTTGACCCGGCGCGGCGGCTGGTGCTTGGTCGCGGTGCCGTTGTCCCGCTCGACCACCCACTCGTTCCGTCGGAGTTCGATGTTCTCCAGCAGGTCGTACAGGTAGAGGTTCAGGGTGGGCTTGACCCGGCCGGCCGCCCAGTCCCGGCGGGGCGGATCGAAGGCGATCTCCACCTCCCCGTTGGGGATCGGAAGCTCGCGGATGAAGAGCTGTTTCAGGGTTTCGTCCAGGTCGGGAAGCATTGCGACCTTCTCCTCGGCAACCGAAGCCGACTTTATGCCATCGCGCGCCCGGTTTCTTCCGGCGTGAGCACAGGCGGGAGCACCCGTGGGCTGAACTCCGTTGCCGTGATGAACTCTGTCAACACTTCGCGCGTGTTGTCCAGGGCGTGCTGGTACCCCAGCGGGTTATCCTCGATGTTGTCGGGGCTCCAGCCGAAGAGCAAGTGCTTGTGACGGGGGTCGTCGTGGCCCATCCCTTTCGCACCCTCCCAGTGGGAGCCGCGATCCTGGGCGATGTGGAGCGCATCGCCCAGCTTGGCAAAGACCGGATCGGGAGGAAGTCCCGGCCGCGCCGTGCCCCCGGCCGTTTTCCAGGCGTTATAGGCCTCGACGGCCTGTCGCAGGCGTTCGCGCTGCACGCGCAGGTTGATCTCCCTCGCGGGGCGGAGCTCCATCCGGTACTCGCCTCCCTCCCCGTGCTCCGGTCCTTCGGAGGGAAAGCGCGTGAGCCCGAGCGGCGTGGCCAGTGCCCCCGCCGCCGCGCCGATCAGCCCGCCGACCAGCGCACCGATCGGCCCCAGGAAGGAGCCGACGGCCGCCCCGGCTGCTGCCCCGCCCAGGATCGGGGTGAACGGCACGGCCGCCTTCGCCAGGCGGCGGACCCGGTAGTCCATCTTGACCGAGGCATCCTCGAGTTTGCGGATGAAGGCCTCGTCCCCGATCATCTCCCGGGCCACCGTACGCGTGATCTGCCGGTGGATGGTTCCGCCCCAGTAGCGCACGCTTCGCGGCTTTTCCGAACCCCGCACGGCGTGGCCTAACTCGTGGAGGACGACGTCCCCATCGTGCGTCACACTGCGCTCCAGGAAAACGTGGGGACCCACGGCGAAGGCGCGCCGGCCAACCCTGCGCGCAAGGCGATCCGTTGCGACGCCCGTATGCACCCGCACCTCGTCCCCACCCCGGCCAAAGGCATCCTGCACGAGCGTGCGCGCCAGCGGGTCGAGCGGGCGTCCGGTGCCGCTCTGCTCCGCGATCGCCGGCGCAAGCGACGGCGCCACCTCGGCCGGCCTTTCCCGCCGCTCCTCCTCCTCGGCGGTCCGTGCCTCGGGAAGCGCGCGCAGGCCGTCTCCCGGGGTAGCCGGCGCTGCAGGCGCTCGTCGTTTCCGGAGAGCCCAGGCACCGCCTGCCCGCGCACGCACGAACTCCGCCGCCCGCGCGCGCTGCCGGGGCTGCGGCGATTTCAGGAGCGCCCTGAGCAGCGCGTTCCCTATCGCTTCGTTGCCCTGGTCGTGCGCCGCACGGCCTGTGCGCGCAGAGACACGGTCGCCCGCCCCTGTAGAGGGTCCCCCAACCTCATACACGCGGATACGCCTTCGCCAGCCCATCCCTATCTCCTCGCCGCGATCTGCTGGATCCGTTCTGCTCCGGCTGGTGTACAGATCGCCTGGACCGCAGGTGCACCCTGCCGAGAAACCCGCGACCACAACGGACAACCATAAACGCTTCGATCTCCTGCGGCAGCAGACTTTACTGCCTCGCGCGATCTTTCTGCCGCACTCACCGTCCCTCGCCCCGGGTTTCCGCAGACGCCGGGCTGCTCGTGCTCGCCCAAGCTGCTGCACCTGCCCGCACGGCGACGCTCAACTGCCAGATGATGGCATCCCTGGCCCGCAGGTACTTCGCGTGTGCCCGCGTGAGGAGCTGGATACGGTTCAGGTTCTCCACACCCGGCATCATCCCTTGCTCGTTGAGCACGCGCAACAGGGCGTTGGAATTGCTTTCCAGATCGGCCAGCAGGCCGCGCACTTCTCTCAGTACGCCGTCGAGATCCGCACGCAGTTGCTGCTGCAACGTGACCGTTGTCTGCGCCCGGGCGCGAGCCAGCAGATCCCGGCACCGTTCCGCAAGACCCTCGAAGACCGACAGATCACGACCCGGCACGCGCAGCTGGCTGGCGACCGTCGACAGGCGCTCTCCGTACTTGCCGACTCCCTTGATTGCATCGGCAACGTTGTCCAGGCTGTTTGTGATGACAAGCCCGGCGGCCGCGTGGTCCAGCATCGGCAACTGGTCCAGGACGGCGTTGATCTGCTCGGACGTGAGGCGGGGTGCACCGGGAGCGAGCCGGGGAATCGTTTCTCCCGGGCGCTCGCTGACGAATTCCCGCACACCTCCGGCCGAGATGTATGCGCCTTCCTCGGTCGCGTTGATCTGAGCCTGGGTGCGGCCGATGCGCCGCACCAGGTCTTGTTGCCGGGCCACATCTCCCTGCTGGATCGCGCTTTCCAGTTCCAGGTGCAGGGAGTCTACCTCGCTGTACAAACGGGTCAGATCCTCACGGCTGAGCGGCTGAAAGGCGCTTTCGGTCACGTTGAGCTCGCGCATCTGGGCACGGATCTGCTCGACCAGCGCCTCGTTCCCCGTCCGGCGAGCCTCGTACAGCCGCCGGTTCCAGATCAGGCTCCGTTCAAGCTGCGCTGATTCCTCGGCTATCTGCCTCCGCAACGCTTCAGGAAGGACATCGTAAATGTGCAGCCGCCGTGGGTCAGTAAAGATCGAGCAGGCCAGCAGCCCTTCCAGCTCCTCCGGCGACACCCCCGCGCGGCCGGCCATGAAGGAACGGGCACGGTCGCGGTTTACGGAGGCGTTGGGACCAAGAAGGGAGAAATCGAGGTCATTAGAGAACAGGCCCTGGGAACCGGTGCGGGACACGTCTCCCCCCAGTTCCCCAACGACAAACTCCTCCGTGTCCAGCCAGACCTGCTCGCGCCAGGCGTACAGGTGTCGTCCGGCCACGGCGTCGTCCCCCAGGGCTCCGGCCAGCTTCTTCCACCCGCCGGCCAGCCGCAACGTCTGCACCGGGCCGTACTGCTCGATCGCCTGGACCACCAACCGGTCTGCCTCCGCCCGGGTGAGCCTGGCAGGACCGGTAGGGCCGGGCCGGAGTTCTTGGTCCAGGTTGCGCAGGCGCGTGGCCAGATCCTCGGCGCCGACCAGGCCCCCCTCCTTGGCCAGCTTCCAGGCCTCGATCCGCTGGCCCAGGTCGGTGTCACGCCCCGCGATCTCCATCAGCTCATCCAGGCTCTTGCCGCTCCGCCGGGCGGTCTCTTCCACCCCGAGCTCGGACACCGCCCGGCTGAGGAGGCTACGGGCCTCGGTCGCCCCCATCTGTCCGAGCCGCTCGAGCCCCTCGATCGCTGCTTTGCGCGCCCCCGCGAGGGCGAACTCCGGGAGCACGGTGCGCAGGGCGCGGACGCCGTGCGCGGCAACGCCGGCGGCATCCAGGAACACACCCACGGTGTCGAGCACGGCGCTGATGAGCGCCTCGTTGACCTGACCCTGCGCAACGAGGGCCATCTCATCGCTGATGTTGCTGCGGGCAGCTGTAGCCAGATCGGCGTAGCGGCTCCAGCTCCTTCCGGCCTGCGTCAGGCTCGCCGCCCCTCCAACGCCCGCCGCGATGAAGAACGTCGCCGAACCCAGGGTAGCGAGCTCAGCGACCAGGAAAGCAGCCGCGGCGAGCGAGCTCAGGCCCAACGAGATCCAGAACTCCCGTGCGGCGTGGTCCGCAAGGATGTCGTTCGCCGCCCAACGATTGACGGGGTTCGTCCAATCCGTACCGCTTGGGCCACGCGCACCGCCGAACAGCTGCACGTGGATCGGCTGCAGGTCGCGGTAGTCCAATCCTCCCCCCTCGATGCGGGGAGCGGTGGCGTCGATGTTGTTGAGCACGGCGACCAGGCTATTGGCCAGGACCATGCGGGCCTGTTCCGGGGTAGAGCGGACGAGCTCGCCGATCCGGTCGTCGCGGATGGCGGCGTAGATGGCCGGGAAACGGTTGCCAAAGCCGGAGATGACCGCCTGGATCCTGTCGTACTGCCCCTTGACCGACTCCCAGGATTGCATCGGCGGCTGTTCGGTCCCAAGCGGCGGCCTTTGAGGCGGCGCGTCGGGGTTGAAGGTCGAAGTCTCGAGCGTTTCCCAGTAATCCCCACCCGCCCGCCTCCAGGTGACGCGGTAACCGACCGGGATGCGCCGCAAGGCCTGCTCGTACTCTTGAGCTCGCTTCACCTCGCGGGCGACCCCCATGATTTGCTCCAGGTAGCCGGCCTGCTCCGGCGTCATAGTCCCGGTCGTGGTGGCCACCTGCTCGCTGCGGGTGAATTCCTCCCCATAGCGACGGCTGACGACCACCTGGCGAGTGGTCCGCGCAACCCCCAGCCGTTCCATCTCCTGGGTCACATAGCGTCGGTTCGTCTCCAGGTACCGACGAGCGAGCCCCTTGACGTCCCGCTCGAACTGTTGCTTGATCCGGTTGACCGCCGGCAGCTCATCCAGGTTGGAGCAGAGCCGAACGCTCCGTTCCCAGGCATCGGCGTGCCGGGCGGCTACTTGCGGAAGCGTATCCCCGAAGGAATCCCAGATCCGGTAGACCGCTGGGGCCCCGGATTGGGCGGCGAGGAGGATTTCCAGTTTCTCGAAGCGCTCTCCCTCGCTGAGCGTCCCAAAGTCCTGAATGGCCACAATTTCGCGCACCTGCTCTTCCGAAGCGCCCGGGGCTTGAGGCGCTGGAGGGGCCTGGGGAGCACCCGGAACCTCCCAGTCGACACGCCGCTGCACCGCTCCTCGGCCGAAGGCCTGATTGGGCGCGAGCCCACTGGTAGCCACGGCCTCGGCAACCTGCTCGGCCTCCTGCTCGAGGGGGCTTTCAGCAGGCTCGACCTCCAGCTCCTTGCCGATAGGGGTTTGCCCTCCCTGCTGGGCCACGTGCACCAGCTCGTGGAGGAGGAGACGCTGGCCCTCCAGGGTTTCTAGCCGAAATCCTCCCTCGCCGAAAAAGATGTCCCGCCCCACGGTGAACGCGCGCGCCGAGACGCGGCGGCTCAACCGGTCGGCCTCTGGGCCCGTGTGGATGCGCACATCGCGGAAATCGGCCCCCAGGTAGTCCGACATCGTTGCAGCCACAGCCGGCTCGAGCGGCCGGCCGCGCCCCATCTCGCGCTCGAGCTCCTGCACTGCCTCCTCCGGCAGCCGGTTGGAGGACGGCAGATCGGAATCGCGCTGCAACGACGGACCCTCGAGCCGGATATGCGCGAACGGCTGGGGGTGGTAACCTGGCAGGGAAGACCTTGGGGACCCGGGGCCCGGTACTTTCTGCAGGGCCAGAGGTTGCCCTTCGTCGGCGCGCTGGGAGTACCCTGAAGAGGCGATGCTAGCGCGCACTACACTCGCATTCCCCTGTTCGCGCTGTCTGGCCAAGAGAAGGCGCGCGCGGCGGACGGCGTTGCCCGGCCGGGAGAGGCGCGTATCCTCGCACATCCCTGGCAACGGCTCGGGCGCGATTTCCCGGTTGCCCGAGCCCCGGCGCTCTGGCGCCTGATCCTTTCGTTGCGCTGTTTCCTCGGACTTGAGCCGGTGCGCCATGTCTGCCCTCTAATGGCCGATGAACGGCTCGATCTGCGCCGGGTTGTACCCCAGCGGGCAGGCGGCAAGGAGCGTCGGACGGGCCTGAGCGGGAACCCAGGCGCCCGCCGGGGATTCCAGGTACTGCCGGAACCATTGCCGGCCCTGCTGGATGGCCGCGTACACCCGGGCGGCTACCGCGGAGTCGGGTTGCCCGCCGACGGAGCGGAAATAGTCCAGGTACTGGTCCCAGAGGTAGCAAACGGTCGTGCGTAGCTCGTAAGAGGTGGCCAGTCCGGTGCGTTCGGCATTTTCGATCTCGGCACACGTCGCATCGATTTCGTCGAGGGCCGCGATGCGGCCCCGCTGCGGCTGGGGGACCTCCTGCTCGCTCAAGAACTCGCGCTGCCCGACCACGACAAAGGTGAGGCCCGCGTACAGCCCCCGCGCACGGGTTTGTTCCACGTGGCGGTATTCGTGCAGTAGCGTGGTATGGAGCTTTGCCACCACCTCTGCAGCATCCCCGTGAAGCACACTGGGGTTGACCTGGATGATCGCGCGGATCTCATCCGCGCTATGGAGCTGCCAGTGCGCCTCGGCGGCTGCGGCGGCGCACTCTGCCTTCCTCGGCACATAGGGGAGAGCTAGCGCGGTCGCTCCACCGCCTCCGACCGCGATGGCTCGGCCATCCACCTGCCCCAAGGAAGTCGTGCACTCTACCTCGACCGCGCTCCCCAGAGGAAGCGCCCCCCGGAGCATCTCCCACATCGCCTCGGGGGCGCGAGCGCGGTCTGCGGATTGCACCAGGGTCTGGAGCTGTGCGCGTTGGTCCGAGGTCAGAGTCGGCCAGGTACCGGGGCTCGGTGTTCCTGCACGCGCGACGGCCTCGACCTCGGCAGCTTGCGACGTAGGTTCGGTAAGGTCTCTGGCCAGGACAGCCGCGCGCGAGAGCCGGTGAGCCGTAGTGGTATGTGAGGCGATCGAGATGTCGCGCAGCATGAGCGCAAGGCTACGTCCTGGCTTCGGCCCGAGGAGCGCGTCCGGCAGATCGAGCCGTCGAGCACTCCAGAGAAGCTGCAGCCACCCAGCCTCCGGCGCCGGGTTAGAGGCTCGCCTCACCTGCCCCGCCCCCGCGGCAGCTGTTTGGCAGGTTCCTTCCCTCACCCGCAATCGTTGTCGCCTCATTGTCCGCCCCTGCCCTGCGTACCCGCCGGTTCCCCTGAAGCCAGGATCCCGCGCGTAAAGTCCAGCCAGATCCGCCCGTCCTCGCGGCAATCGTAGGCCCGACAGACAAAGGGGCGATGCTCGAAGATGCGGCACCGATACGTCTCGGGGTCGCAGTGGACACAGTAGCCATCCGGCCGTTTGCGGATCCAGTACGGCTGGCCGTAGTCCCAGCGAGCGACCCCTTCGTCCAGGTCCTGCTCCGTCAGGCAGAAACTGAACGTGCAGCAACGCGCTTTGCAGATCGGGAGACGTTCCAGACAATCGAGCTCCACGTTGTGCTCGGGGGCGTATTTATCTCCGCCCCGGGCCAGCATAACCTTCGGGAGGGGGTTCTCCTCGATCTGTGCCCGTGCTTCATTCAAACGCACCTGGAGTTCCCCCCTCGACACGAGACCTCGCTCCATCAGGAGATCTCCGAGCGCACGGGCAAAGGCGAGCGCCTCTCGCGTTTCGATCTGCGTAAGTGTCATCATCAGGTGGCTAAAGCGCCATCCCCGCTCCACATCGTGCAGGGAAAGCGCGGTCTCGGTTGCATCTCCCAGGAGAGCAGAGCTGGGCACCCACGTGGCAACTCGGATCGTATCGGCCATTTCCCCACCGTCCTCCCCGGTCACCTGACCAGGTGCGCCATTCTCTTCGTCTACCGGCTATCCGCCAGCGCTTGCGGCGGAGCCCCTCGCTCTGGGACACCGGTCGATGGGAGTCCCGTTTTGACCCAACGCTCCCCTTGCGCACGCTGGCTGATCCCGTTACCCCCTGTGAAAGTCCGCTTCGTCGATCACCTTGCCCATCTTCTGGAACTCCCGCCGAGCGGCCTGCAGGAGGTGGGCCATGGTGATGACCTGGCCGTCCTCGGCCGCGAGAAAGGCCGCCCCCAGTGCGATGTTGCGGATGTGGCCCCCGGTCACCCGGAAGCGGCGCGCGAGTTCCCCGGGATCGACGTCTCCCGCCAGGGGCGCCTGCGCCGGAAAGATTACCTGCCAGATGCGGCGGCGCGCAAGTTCATCCGGGAAGGGGAAATGGATGACAAAGTGCATCCGCCGCACGAAGGCATCGTCCATGTTGCCGAAGAGGTTGGTCGCCAGGATGCACACCCCGGCGTGCTCCTCCAGCGCCTGCAGGAGGTAGGCGACCTCGATGTTCGCGTACCGGTCATGGGCGTCGCTCACCTCGGAGCGCTTGCCGAACAGGGCATCGGCCTCGTCGAAAAAGAGGATGGCGTTGGCGCGTTCGGCCTCGGCAAAGAGGCGCCGCAGGTGTTTTTCGGTCTCCCCCACGTACTTGCTGACCACAGCCGAAAGGTCGATCTTGAAGAGGGGCAACCCCAGTTCGCCGGCGATGATCTCGGCGGCCATGGTCTTGCCTGTTCCTGAGGGACCCGTAAAGAGGGCATTCAGACCTCTGCCCATAGGCCGCTGCCGATCGAAGCCCCAGGCATCGTACACCTGGTCCCGCCGGCGGATCGCCGCCGCGAACTCCTGGAGGTGCGCGCGCGCGTCCTCGGGGAGGATGAGTTCTTCCCAGCGGTGGCGTGCGGGCACAGGGCGCGCGAGGTCGTCGAGCGTCGGCATCACCACCACCGACACAGCCTCCTCGAGGTCCTCCGGGCGGATGGCCTTCCGGCCATGCAGGTAGGCTCGCCCCTGTGCCCAGGCCGCGGCGTCGCGGATGTGCCCACCCAGAAGCCGATAACGGGAAGCCAGCTCGCCTGGAGACACCCCCTCACACGGGCGGCCGGCCAGGAAGCGCTGCCAGAGCGCCTGCCGCACCTGTGCATCCGGACACTCCAGCCTCAGGCGTACCGTACCTTCCGGCATACGGCGCGAGGGGAGCAGTCCTTCTACAGACAGGTAGATGGTGACGCCATAGGAACGGGCGAGCCGCGCCCAGGCGTCCAGCGGGAGGTCGAATCCGTCCCGCACCAAGAGGTCGGCGCCCTGGAGACACGCCTCCCGCGCGGCGTACAACGCAGCTTCGGCAGGGGCGGGTGCATCGTCGCCCTGTGGGCGATCCAGCTCCAGCAACGGGCGGCCCAACGCCGCAGCAAGGGCACGCGCGACCGTCCGGCGGCCGCTCCCCGCCGGCCCCTCCAGGACGAGCAGGGCAACGGTGCCCCTCGCAAGCGGCTCGAGCAGCCCAGACATGGCGGCCTTCAGGCGGGGAGAAAAGAGGATCTCTTCGAACGGCCGGCCGGGATTCGCACGAGAGAGAAACGGGAACGGTGCTTCGTCGCCCTCCGGGGCACCGAGGAGATCGCGCACGATGCGCGGGTCGGGGACCAGTACCTGCTGGATGAACGGAGCGACCGGATCGTGGGACGGAGGCTCCAGGCGGATGAGCCGGTGGCACCGCAGCGCCGATTCGGGCAGGAGCGCGGACCAGATGCCGTCTTTCTCCCCGAGGAGGCGCAAGGCCAGAAACGGGCTCGGACGCACCCTCGTAACATCATCCTGGAGGAAGGCGATCAGCCGGCCGTAGCGGGGTTCGACCTCCGGGAGCAGTGCGAGCAGCAAGAGTTCCCGTTCGAGCGGCGAAAGCCGCAGCCGCGCCACGAGGTTGCCCAGGCGCGAAGAAGGCAGCGCAAGTTGCTGCTCGATCTCCGGCTCCAGCGCCTCCAGGGCGCACTCGAGTCGGGCCACAACCGGGTGCGACAGGTGCCGCGGTTCCTCCCCGAGCGCTTTCAGGAGGCTGTCGACCTCCTCGTCGGAAAGCAGGAGGCCCCGGTAAGGATCTTCGGGGTCTGCGCCGAGCAGGCGGTGGACAAAGGCGGCGCGATAGATGCGCAGCGCGGCCTGGCGGAGGGCAGTCCGCAAGGCGCGGTCTTGGATCCACTCCGGGATATACGGCCAGGAAGGTGGCGCCATCCTTACCCCTCCTCCCGGCCGAACCAGGCGGCGATGCGGTCGCGCAGCCGCCTCCGTCTCAAGCTCGGGCCTTCCGCGCGGGACATCCCAAGGTAGGCGGCCAGGACGCTGGACAGCCCGTTCCATCCGTGGAAGTAGGCCCGGCCTCCGCTCTGGATGTGCTGTACCCACCCGCGGAGCTCGGTGCCCTGGGGGCACGGTTCCCGCCAGACCCGCACGAGGAACGAGAGCACCTGCTCCTCCTCTCTGGCTTCGTCCTTGCAGGGACCGCCTTCCTGGCCCACGAGATGCTCCTGAGTCCGGTCCGGCAACCGTCAACGGCCGGCACACGACCCGCCGTTCCGTTTTCTTTTTACCAGCCAGCGAACACGGGAAGATCACAAGAAGGTCACAAGGCTGTCACAAAGCTCCCTCTTCCACGCACAGGAGCTACTCCCCTCGTCTCTCCCGGAGGAGCGAACCCGACTTCCGTGGATTTCGGTGCTGCAAGCGGCCGCGCCTATAGCCCTGCCCTCGCCGCCTGGAGCGCCTGCCACGCGGCCTGCACGGCGTCCAGAGCCTGGGCGAGCCGACCAAGGGCGACCTCCAGCGCCGCCGCGTTCGCCGATTCGGGAAACCCTTGCGAGGCCGACTCTCCACCCCGGACACGCCGGTACAGCCGCCAGGTCTCCGGCATCGGCTCGATCCCCAGCTGCTGCCGCAGGGTCTCGCGGCAGCGCTGGAACTGGACCAGGGCCTGGGAGCGCTGGCCGGCCTCCGCATAGCAGCGCATCAGCTCGCGATGGACGTCCTCCTGCAGGGGGTCCAGCGCAAGCAACTGCCGGCCGTACGCGACCGCTTGATCGAAGGCGCGGTCGAGCCGCGCCTGTCGTTGGAGGCGCTTCAGCACCCGGATGAGCAGCAACTGAAGGCGCTCCCGCTCGACCAGGCACCATTCGTCGTAGCACCCTTCCATAAAGTCCCCGCGGTACAGCCCCAGGGCTTCCTGGAGCGCACGATGGCGTTTCGCGTCCAGCGGTGTTGACCCCTCCAGGCCCCGGGCCGCCAGGCGCGTGAACTCCTCCACGTCGAAGCGGTAGGCGGAGCGCGCGTTGAACGAGATCCCCCCACGGCCGGCAACCAGGAACCGTTCTCCGGCGGAATCCGCCCGAGGAAGGGAACAACGCAACCGCCAGAGGGTCGTCGAGAGGGTATGCCTGGCCTGAGTGGACCGCGCGGCCGGCCAGAGCTGTTCCGCCAATCTGTCCCGCTCCTGGAATTCGCCGGGCCGCAGGAGGAGAAGGATCAAGAGGTCACGTGCTTTGGAGGCCGGAAACCCCAGAGGAACCCCTTCGTACAAGACGGAGCACTTACCCAGCGCGTGGATTTCTAGGATACCCACGGCGCCCTCCTTTGTGGGAAGCTTTTGCGGACCCCGCCCGTCGGCGCAAGTCCCATCCGCCCCCACACCCCGCACAGGATGCGCGAACCGGGCTTTCCCTGCGCGACCACCCCCTTTCTCCGGACGGTGTTCCGAAGCGCTAGACACTCAGCGCCTGAGCAAGATCGGCCACGATGTCCTCGGCCTCCTCGATGCCCACGGACAGGCGGAGCAGCCCGTCGGAGATGCCCCACGCCGCCCGTTCTTCCGGGCTGAGGCTGCGGTGCGAGGCACGGGCCGGGTACAGCATCAGGCTGTGAATGCAACCCAGCGTAGTACCGGGGAGGATCAGCCGCAGGCGGTCCATGACGCCCAGGGCGGTCTCCGGGGTGGGCGGTTGTACTTCGAAAGAAACGACCCCCCCGAAGGCACCGGGGCGGAAGAGCCGGGAAGCGATCGTATGTTGCGGATGGCTGGGCAGACCCGGGTAGTAGACGCGGCCCACCCGCGGGTGTTCTTCCAGCCATTGCGCCACGACCAGGGCGTTCTCGCAGTGCTGTCGCATGCGCAAGGCAAGCGTCTTGATCCCCCGATGGGCGAGCCAGGCCTCGTTCGGCCCGAGGACAGCGCCCGCGACCTGGGCCACCCGGCGCACCTTGTCCATCAGTTCTTTGCGCCCTACGACCACGCCCCCAAGGACGTCGTCATGGCCGGCCAGGAATTTTGTCAGGCTGTGCACCACCAGATCCGCCCCATATTCCAGGGGGCGCAGCAGGTACGGCGTGGCGAAGGTGTTGTCCACGACCACGAGCGCCCCTGCGCGGTGCGCAGCCTCAACGAGTACCGGGAGGTCCGGAACGACCAGCAGCGGGTTCGATATCGTCTCCAGCAGGAAGACGCACGGACGGGCCTCCTCCAGCGCCGCAGCCGTTTCCTCGGTGTGGGCCACGTTGACAAAGCGCGTGTGCACGTCCATGGGGGCCAGAAGCTCCCGAAGCAGGGCGATCGTGACCCCGTAGAGGTCGCGCGCGGCGACAAGGGTATCCCCGGGCCGAAGTCCTGCGGCGAGCAGCGCGGCATGGATCGCGGACATTCCCGAGGCGAAGGCGACCGCCGCTTCCCCTCCTTCCAGGACGGCCACGGCCTCTTCCAGGGCAGCCGTCGTAGGGTTCGCATAGCGGGAATAGACGTAACCCGGCCGTTCGCCGGCGAGGATGTGGTGCAATGTTTCGACCTCGTCGTAGAGGTATACCACGCTGTTGTAGATCGGCGTGATGGCGGGGGTAAAGTCCGGACGCGGACCGCGCTCGCCCGCATGGACCGCCTGGGTGAAGATGCTGGTCTTTTCCATGGTGCCTCCTTCGAACGCACGATGCTTACCGTACGCGCCACTCGCAGAAGACAGCGGCGGATTCCCGGAACCGTGCCGCGCGGTAGAGACGCCGCGCCGGCCGGTTCCCGGGCCGCACGAGCAACCGGACGCCCGCCAGTCCGAGCCTTCGCGCGAGCGCCTGGATCTCTACGAGCAGCGCCCGGCCAACGCCCCGGCGGCGGTACGCCGGAAGCACATACAGCTCGTCCACAAAGAGGAAGCCGAGCCGCTCGTCGGCCTTGGGGATGCGCACCGCGAGCGCGTACCCCGCCGGCCGGCCCTCCCGCCTTGCGAGAAAGAGCCAGTGGTGATCCGAATACAGCCAGCTGGAGGCCTGCAGGGAACGCAGCAGCCCGGCTTCCGCCCGGTCCGGGGCCTCGGGATCGTCGGGAGCTTCCGCCGCTCCCACGGCTCGGAAGAAGCTTCTCAGCACCTCGGGGTCGCGTTCGACCTGCACAGAGCAACGCGGGGTCTCCAAAACCGCCTCCGTATCACGCTCGGCCGGCCGTGCGGATCATGCGCGGACCGTTGTGCGGCCAGGCCCGTGACGCCCGGTCAAATCCGCAAACGCTCGCCGGACCGTGCGAGCCCACACACGGATACCCGCAACGAAAACGAGCAGGCCGCTATTGGGAACGGCACCACTTCCCTCACTGCGCCTGCGGAACGGTTGCCGTTATTCTACCGCACGCAACACGCCGAGTCAACGAGGAGTTTCCCCAGTTTCCAACGAACTGTCCCATGGTAGCGAGGCGAGCACAACGATTTTCCTTCGAAGGCGGAGTTTCCGTCCCGGGTCAGTAGCGGCTTTCGCCAAGCCCAAAGAGCGCTACGGTCGCAGGCCTCAAATGGTCAGGGCCTTGTACGCTCGGCATAAGCCCATTCTTACTCGATTGGAAACTGGGGGGAGTTTCGACGGCCCGGAGGAACCGTTGCCCCGGTAGAGTAGGGCAACTCCTGAGGAGTTGCCCTACAACCCCTTCGACAGGCGAAAGCCCGTCCTGTGCTTCCGAGGGCGGCCTGTGCAGGGGTATCGAAAACTCCGAAACCAGGGGGAACTACCTGCCGGGCCGCTCTGCGCGGCACATTCGCCCACTGCGGCAGTCCGGTCGCCTCAAGAACCGTGAACCAAGACCCAAGCCACGCATTCCAGCTGTTCCTCCTGGACAACGCCAGGAGTTCTGGGAAGGGACGCGATCGGCTGAGGATGGCCCTCGCAGAACTCCCGGAGCTGTTTGAGCAACTCTGTCGCTTGCTTCTCAGCCCTTTGCCGCCACAGCGCACGCAACTCGGAAAGCGCCGCCCCAGAGAGCGGCTGTTCTTCAAAGTAGCGCAGCAGGTCGTTCCGCTCCGCCGAAGGCGGAAGGGTGTGCAGAAAATCCACCACCCTTCGCTGGTCTGCGGGAAGTCGGGGGAGCGAGAGAGCCTGCTGGCGCAGGCGATTCCAGAGGTGCCGGCGGAGCCGCTCGATACGTGGACGGGGGTCGAAATCCTCTGGAAGCGGCACGCTTTCCTCCTCAGGCAGGCAGCGGATGGCCCGGATGGCCTCGAGGCGGATATCCAGTACCCGTCCCCGCTGCTCATCTTCGAACAGCCAGAAGTGGTCGTTGGTTTCTGTATGCCGGAAAGCGGCGAAGAAGCCACGGTACTCGCCGCGGCCATCTTTTGCTGTTCCGACACCGAGGGGAATCTCCTTGAGCTTTTCCTCCCCCTTCTCTTTGAGGAAACGAAGCAAGTCCTGCAGGAGGAATTCGCCCACCAGCAGTTCGTTTCGGGATTCCAGTTCTTCCAGTACCTGTTCCTCCTCGCGGGCCAACCGACGCAGGACGTTGAAATCCATCGGGTTCGGCGCTTCTCCCAGCACCGAGGCATCCAGCCCCACGGCACGGTTGATCGCGTCCAGTTTCTCGCGGAGCCGCTCGAGGAGGCCCAGTAGTCCCTCCAGTTCCTCTTCCGGGAAAAAGTTATAGACATCCACGACCGGATGGGGCGAACCGATGCGGTCCAGCCGGCCGACCCGCTGCACCAGCCGCACCGGGTTCCAGTGCAGGTCGTAGTTGACAAGGACGCTGGCATCCTGGAGGTTCTGTCCTTCGCTCAGCACATCGGTGCTGATCAGGAGATCGATCACGCGATCGTCCGGCACGGCCTTGCGGCTGGCCTGCGGCGCAAAGCGCTCCACCCGGTCCCGGCGTTCCTCTGGATTGATGCCGCTATCTACCAGGGAAAGCCGCCGGTGGCCAAGCGCTTCCAGGAAGGCCTCGTCGCTCTGAAGTTCGCGGTACAGGTAGCGGGCCGTATCCCGGAAGTAGGTAAAGACCACAACCTTCTTTCCGCGCAACTCCGGGCCGGCCAGGAGCGCCTTCAGGCGTGTCAGTTTGTCGTCATCGGTCCGGGCCTCCAGCTCGCCCAGGAGACCCTCCAGCGCGGCCAGGTCCGCCCGGACATCTGCGTGCAACGCCTCCAGGTCGTACTTCTCGACGGGCAGAATGGGGAGTTCGGAAAGAACCTGCGCGATGTCCGGCGTTTGCTCCTCATCCCCCCATCCCTCCATCTGGAGCCAGCGGCGGTACTGACGGCTGTCCAGGAGGCGGCCCTGGTCAAGAGCCTGGTCGAAGGCCTGCAAGAACTGGTACAGGCGTCGGAGGGAAATGCGCAGGGCCTCGACTGACGATTCCAGGCGCTTCAGGTACAGGACCCGCATAATGTGCGCCAGGGCGGTCTGCCGGCCGAGGTCCATCACCAAGGTTTGGGCCTGCTCCCTGGACCAGCCCAGCCTCGATTGCAGCCGCTCCATCAGGGACGACTTCTTCTCCGGCTCGAAGAGGGGCAACTGGCCGGCCCGGGCGCGATATGCTTCCCGGAGATCGCGCCGGTAGGTCTCCACCTGGTAGGGAGCCAGGTGCAACCGCTCGATCACTTCGGCCACCCGGGAGTAGAGGTTCGGCCCATAGGTGCGGCGGAGGCTGTAGTTTTCGGTATGCAGCCGGCGCTCAGGAAAAGCGATGCGCTGGCCGTCGATCTCGGCTTCGGGGTAGTTCTTGCGGATAAAGTGCCGGCTGCGCCGCACGGCTACTGCCTCCAGCACCTCGTAGAGAGCGTCCTGGTTGGCTTCCGCCCGCTGGAAGTAGGCCCGCAGGTCCGGGATGCCCGCGGCCAGGAAGTAGTTGGGGGTGTCGCGCGTGATCAGGCGCAACTGGTGGAAAAGGTCAAAGACGGTGTTGTTGACCGGGGTCGCGGTAAGAAGGATGAGCTTCCGCTCGCTGTCCTGGGAAAGCAAGCGGAAAAGGTTTTCCCAGCGGTTGGTGTTGGGGTTACGGAAGTTGTGGCTTTCGTCCACGACCACCACCTTGTGCCGAGCATAGTCCTGCACAGGAAAGTCGCTCTGGCTGACCCGCTCCATCGAGACGATTTCGTAAGGGATGGCGTACTGGGAAAGGAGCGGCCGCCAGACGGTATCGGCCAAAGCGGCCGGGCAGATGACGAGCGCCGGCTGTCGTTCGTGGTAGGCATAGTCGTCCAGGAGTTTCAGGGCAAGGTACGTTTTGCCCAGCCCCACCGAATCGGCGATCAGCACCCCCTGGTAATTTTCCAGGATTTCCTTGGCCGCGAGGTACCCGTCCCGCTGAAAGTCGGCGAGGAGAATCGGGGAGGGCTTGCCGTCGCGGGCCGAAAGGTCCCCGCCCAGGCGGTCGCGGAGCGCCTCGTAGAGCACCTTGATGTAGATCTGGTAGGGGGTGTAGGCGGCGGTGAAGCGGCCCAGCAGTTCCAGAAGTTTCCCCTTCCAGTCCTCGGCTTCCTGCCACAGGCTGTTGAACCAGGCCTGGAGTTCCTCCACGGCGGCTCGCTGTTTGAGGACAGCGTTCAATTCCAGGTTGGACATAAGCCCTCCGCCGGTGAAATTGGAGGAGCCGACGATGGCTACGGCACCCAGCACGGGCACCGGCTCCACGATGTAGGCTTTGCCGTGGAGGAAAGAGGGGGTGTAGCAGCGGACCTCCACCTCCGGCCGGGAAAGGAACTCCTGCCACCGACGGATGGTCAGCGGAGCTTCTTCTCCCCGGGAGGTCGCCGCCTCGAGTTCCGCCAGGAGGCGCTCGCTCAGGACGAAGGCCTGGTCCTGCTCCTTTCCCAGAAGAAGGCGCAGGGCGGAGAGACGCTCTACCTCGGGGGCCAGCGCGTCCAGCCCCTTCAGGTTGAAGAAGGCGGTCAACACGTCCAGCCGCGGCCGGCCCTCTCCGCCCAGCAGGCTCTTCAGCACGGCGGCCAGCGTACGGCCGCGGTTGTCCACGAGATCGGGAAGATGA
>JBDOIE010000144.1:0-3642 GCA_041082245.1 Chloroflexia bacterium | reverse complement strand
CTCCTGTCCCTACCCGGGATATGCTTCCCAGCAGTGCTTGGTCGTGCAGTACTACAACTGGAACCACTATGGTGGCGGCACGGCCGGCGACTTTGAGGTGATCCTGACCTCGGATGGGGACATCATCTTCCAGTACAACGACGGTGGGGCGGAGAACTGCAGCAACTCGGTGGAGGGGATCCAGGGGGCGAACGTCCCTGGCGACCACGGGCTGCAGTACGCCTGCCGCCAGGCGAACTCCTGCCCCGACGGCACCGCCTTCAAGATCGGCCTCCCGACCGGAATCATCGTGAACCCTCCGTTCTCCCACAGGGAAGACTGCTCCGGCGTTACGGTGCAGCACACCTTCACCGTGATGAACTACACCGGCCAGCAGGATACCTTCGACATCACCTGCAGCGGCTACGCCTGGCCGACCACTTGCCCCGCCACCGTCGGGCCGATTCCCCAGGGCGGCAGCGCGCCGTTCAACGTCTCGGTAACCATCCCGGGCGATGTATGTCCGGGCGCGACGGATACGGTGGACATCCTGGTGGAGGCCCAGTCTTCGCCCTACACGGCCACCGTCACCGCCGAGACGCAACTGTCGCCCAACACCCAGCCGACCTTCGAACTCCGCGCCCCTTCGCCCAACTCTTCGATGGACGACGTGGTCTACTACTGGGATGCCGGGGTCGGCCCGCGGGTCTACCGCATCGGTGGCTACGGCGCTGGTGGCACGGTGAACATCTATGACCCGGGCACGAACTCCTGGAGCACGGGGCCGACCGAACCCGCGCCGGCCATTGCCTATACCGTGGACGGCTGCCTGGGCCTGAACGCTTCCGGCCAGGACATCATCGCCATCTTTAATGACACGACCTCCGGAGCAACGAACTGGCACATCTACAACATCGACACGAACTCCTGGTCGACCGCGGCTGTTCCCTCCGGGTTCCCGGCCAACGGCCTCTGGGCGACCGACGTGGCGGCGGGTCTGCCGTTCGGCCATAACTTCTGCTACATCTCCGGCGGTGCCACCACCCCCGGCGGCGGGAACACGAACGCCCTCTACCGCTACGACCCCGCAACCCATACGGTGCAGAACCTGGGCAACTTTACCGTGCATCCGGCCGGCTTCGACTTCCACTCCTCCTGGTTCATCCCGGCGGGAGTGCTCCCCGGGCTGCCTAGCGGTGGCGTCTGCGTGGCCGGCGGTGTGGACTCGAGTTCGGTCGTCTTTGCCGATACCCAGTGCTACAACTTTGCCACTAACTCCTTTAATGCCGTCAACGCCGACCTGGGGCAGCTGCCCGTTGCCCACTGGGGTGGTGCCGATTTCGTCATCGACCCGCCCGGCCCGGACTTTCAGCTGTGGATCGTGAACGGCACGGACGCCGCCTTTGCCCTCTGGCCGCACTCGATGTACTACAGCGCGCTGGACGGCGCCTGGCACTACGGCCCGGATCCGGCCGCCGCGGTCTACCGCGTCGAGGGCGATGCCTACGGGACGGATGCCTACGTGATCAACGGCTCCACGGGTGGATTCTCCTACAGCAACCTGAACCAGCACCTGAAGCCGCCTTGCCCCTTCAACACGGGCGTGATCAACGGATACGTGATGGACGCTCAGGAGGGCTGCGCACAGGCCACCTGCACCCCCGCGGTGGTCCACCTGGAGCCGAGCGACATCGATATCCCCGTGGGAGCCTCCGGCTTCTACACCGCCAGCGTGCCGGCCTGCACCTATGAGGCCACCGCCTCCGCACCGGGCTACGAGCCGCAGGGGCCGGTATCCGTGCCGGTCACTCCTGGCGGCGTGGTGCAGCAGGACTTTTGCCTGGCACGGCCGGACATCGAAGTCAACCCGACGTCCTTCGAGGTCTACTCCGGTGACCTCAACCCGGTCACCCTGCCGCTCGAGATCACGAATGCCGGCAGCGGCGAGCTGACCTGGGAGATCCGCGAGATCCCGCCCAGCGCGGGCAAGGAAACCGACCTCATCTTCCGCCCGGCCTACTTCGGGGTCGACTCCTACATCGAGGAAGAGTTCTCGACCTCGACGGACGGCAAGGCGGACGTCTTCCTGGCCTTCGCGGGCGAAGTGGACCTCAGCCCGGCCACGAAGATGGACTGGAACAGCCGCGGCCGCTGGGTGGTGGATACCCTCACGGCTCTGGCCGACCGCTCCCAGGCGAACGTGCGGCGCTGGCTGGAGAGCCAGGGCATCGAGTATACCGTCAACCTCAACAACACCATCTTTGCCCGCCTGACGCGTGCCCAGCTCGAGCAAGCCCTGAAGTTCCCCGAGGTCGTCGGCGCCTTCGGCAACCGCACCTACACGATCGATCCGCTCGTGGATCCGAACGCGCCGGTGCCCGAGGCAACCGTGGACTGGGGCCTGCTCAAGGTCCACGCCCCGGAGACCTGGGCCGACTTTGGTGCGCGTGGCCAGGGCATCCTGGTGGCCAACATCGATACCGGCGTGCAGTGGGACCACCCGGCGCTCGATCAGGCCTACAAGTGTGCCTCGAACCCGACCGACCCGGCCTGCTGGCTCGACCCCTCGAACGTGTGCGGCGGCACGGTCTGCGACAACAACGGCCACGGCACCCACACGATGGGCACGATGGTCGGCGATGATGATCCCTCCCTCACCTACATCGTCGGTATGGCCCCGGACGCCCAGTTCATCATGTGCAAGGGCTGCGAGTCCAGCTCCTGTTCCTCCACGGCCCTCACTGCCTGCGCGAACTGGGTGCTTCAGCCCGGTGGTAACCCCGCGAACCGGCCGAACGTCGTGAACAACTCCTGGGGCGGCGGCGGCTGCAACACCTGGTACCAGTCCTACGTCACCGCCTGGCGGGCGGCGGGTATCTTCCCGGCCTTCTCGAACGGCAACTCCGGGCCGTCCTGCAGCACCTCAGGTTCACCGGGCGACTACCCGCAGTCCTTCTCCTCCGGCGCGACCGACTCCAGCGACACGATCGCCTCCTTCTCCAGCCGTGGTCCTTCCTGCTGGAGCGAGATCAAGCCGGACGTCTCCGCACCGGGCGTGAACATCTGCTCCTCCGTGCCGACCAACTCCTGGAACTGCGGCTACAGCGGCACCTCGATGGCCTCTCCGCACACCGCCGGCCTGGTCGCGATGCTCTGGTCGTGCAACCCGTCGCTCGTGGGCGACATCGCGGCGACGGAGTACATCATCACCAGCACGGCTTCCTGCATCCAGGACCTCACCTGCGGTGGCACGGCCTGCCCGGATGGAGCGAATAACGTCTACGGCTGGGGCCGCATCGACGCCTACGCCGCGGCAGCGGCGGGGTGCGCGCAGGACATCCCCTGGGTGTGGGAAGACCCGATCACCGGCACCACGCCCGCGGGTGAAACATCCATCGTGGACGTCACCTTCCAGTGCCCGACCACCGCGACCGTGGACTTTACCGGGACGCTCCGCATCCTGAACAACGACCCGTGCGGCAACCCGGTCGATATCCCGCTCACGCTGCACTGCGGCGTTGCCGGCGTGCCGAACATCTCGGTTCAGCCCACGAGCCTCTCGGCAGACGTGTGCCCCGACGGCTCTGCTGAGACCGCGCTCCAGATCTGCAACACCGGCACCGGCCCGCTGGAGTGGAGCCTGCACGAGATGACGCCGACGGT
>JBDOIE010000125.1:0-4243 GCA_041082245.1 Chloroflexia bacterium | reverse complement strand
CGATCTGCGCCCACGCCATGGCGGCAACGATCCGGTTCCTCCTGTGGTTTTCCTCCTGGGTCAGCTCCTTCGGCGTGAAGAAGTAGCGTCCCACGCCCTCAAGCAGCGATCGCGTCGTCATCCGACCCTCCTTTGGTGAACCGAGCGCTTCCCCGTAGCGTTTCCACCTCCGTCGGTGAAAGCACACAAGCAAGGTCCAGCGCCGGGATCCAGTCTTCGCGGTATGCGACGAGTGCCCACACGACCGGTCGCCGCTGTGCGCGGCGCAGCAGCGGGGGCAGGGAACGGACCTGAGCCCAGGGAATGAGAACGGGACCGCGGACTTCCTGGACAAGGAACGCGAGCAAGCCGGCATCCAGTCGGCTAACGACGATCAAGCGGTCCCGGCGGTTCGGGGTAGGAGAGAGTCCGAGACAGGTCCCCAGGTCCACGACCGGGATCGGTGTCCCGTCCAAAGGCAGCAGACCCACGAGGTATGGGATGTCCACCGGCGGCGGGTGGAGCGTCTCGCGCCGTCTCAAGGTCTCCACCTGGCCCACTTCGACGGCGAACCACCGCTCGGAAGCGCGCAGCAAGAGGAATCGCACGCCCTCAGGTTCCATGGCGGACCGTCTCCAGAAGGGCAGCGAGGTCCAGGATCCGGAGCATCGCCGCACCGTCCCTGGCGAGCGCCTGCAGGAAAGACGCCATGGCTTCCCCGCCCGGTGAAGGTGCCGGGCGGAGCAGAGGTTCGGGGACCGTCACGATGTCTTCGACCCGGTCCACCAGCAATCCGGCCCGGATCTCCCCGTGCCGGGCGATGACCACGCGGCTTTCCGGGCTGGGGGGAGCCTCCTGCATGCCGAGCATGCGTCGCAGGTCTAGAATCGGGAGCACCTCTCCGTGGCGCGCTACAGCACCCAGCACGGCCGGGTGCACCCCAGGAATGGGTGTGATGGTCGGGACACGGATGATCCCTTCCACCTCCTGCAACCGGAGGGCAAACCGTTCCTCCCCCAGGAAGAAGGCGAGGCAATCGAGCGTTGGCTCGGGTGCGCCCTGAGGCCTTTTCTCCCGACGCGCGAGTTCCTGCTGGATCTCCCGAACGCGCTGGGACGGCTCAGCCATCGATCCTCCAAAGATCGCCCGACGGATCGGCGCGTGCAGGCTTGTGCCAACCGCGCTACGCGGCATTGTACTATATCCCACCGCGCCGCGCAACTTTCCTTGCACCGGCACGGCAGTTCGGCTATAATGCTGGCGCAAGAAACGCTCGAGGAGGACCACGCCGTGGAGTGTTTGCATCACGAAGAGAATCTGAAGCGCTGCACCTGCACCTACGAGCCCTGTTCGCGGAAAGGGTACTGCTGCGAGTGTCTGGCGTACCATCGCGCGATGGGGGAACTGCCCGGTTGCCTGTTCCCCCCAGAGGTAGAGCGCACGTACGATCGATCGGTGGCCCGCTTCATCCGCTCGCGCGCGGGCCGCTGATCCGGGAAGGGCCGGCACGTGCCGGACCGGAAGGAGGCTTGGATGCGCGCGCGTCGCTTTTCCGCCTGGGGTGTGCTTCTGCTCCTGCTGACGGTCGTTGGCTGTGAAATGCCCACGCCGCCTCCTCCGGTAAGCCCCACGATCCCGGTTACGGCGACCGCTACGGCCACGCCTGTACCGCCCACCCCGGTCCCCCCGGCGTGGCCGGCGCAGCGGCGCGTCTTCGAGTACCTGGACAAGATCTGGCTGGTCGAGGGAGGTGCACCGTATGCGCTGACCCCGGGCCGCGCTCCGGCCCTTTCCCCGGAAGGTGAGCGTGTGGCCTACCTGCTTCCGGATCCCGCGGCACCCGAGCAGGCCGATGTTTACGTGCTCACCATCGAGAGCGGCGAGTTCACGCGTCTTTCACAACGTCCCGGGAACTACGGCCCCCCGGTTTGGTCGCCCGACGGCCAGAGGGTTGCCTACACGGCCGGCCCCATCCTGGTGGTGTCGCCGGCTTCCGGGGGCGAAGAACGGGTGCTGGTGCAGGATGTCGCTCCCGGGGCGCGTATCGGCTGGTCGAGCGACAGCTCTGCTCTGGTCTGCCCGCTGATGCGCGAAGGGGAGACAGACCTCTATGCGGTCCGCCTGGCCGACGGGGAAACAACCCGGTTGACCCATGTCGGCTCTTTCCCGGGAGCGGGAACATTCCTGGTGCTCGCGCCCGGCCCCGCAGCTGCGGATCGCGACCTTGTGCTCTTTGCGTATCCCGGCGAAGGCGGGACGCTCTGGGCCGTTCGGTTGGACGGTAGCGAGCGCCGGCGCTTCTTGCCGGAACCGGACCAGGTCGTGGGGGATCTCGCCGTATCGCCGGACGGCCGGTACCTGTCCGGGCTCCGCCAGGGAGGAGCCGACACTCCGTATGAAATCTGGATGGTGGATCTGACCACAGGGGAGCTCTCTACGGTTGCCACACTTCAGGAACCTCCCCTGCTCCTCTGGTGGGATGGAGCAAGCGGCAGCCTGTACTGGGTGGACGTCGGGGCGCTATGGCGCTATGCCGCTGGGGAACCCGGCACCAGCATGGCCGGCCGACTTCCCACACCGACCCCCCTTCCGACCGCAACCCCGCTGCCGGTGCCACAGCGCCTGGTCTACTACCACGAGGCCGTCTTCTACCAGGTGGAAGCGTACCGCGGGAAGGTAGGGACCAAAGAGATCCCCGCAGCGTATGCTGGGGCAAGCAGCCTGGTTCTGCACAACGGCAATGTTGCGTTTGTCCTGGGCCCCGATGTCTACACACTGCAGCTGCAAGGGGGCGTGCCGAGGCTGCTCTACACGTTCCAGCAGGAAGGTCTGCTGGGCCTTCAGGTGGTCTGGTCGCGCGCAGGGACTCACCTGCTCTATACAGCCGCATACAGCCAGGCCGAGGGCAGCGCTTTCGGCGTGCGGGTCGACCTCGGGCTGCTGGAAGTCGCGGGGCCTGCGCAGGTGCGCTTTGCCTCGGTTACGGATTGGGCTGGGGCCGTGCCTCTGGCGTACGATGAAGAAACGGGCCAGGCAGTTGTCCTGCCGCGAGGCCAGGACCCGGCCTTCGTAGCGCTTGACGCCTACGACGTGCGTACCGGGCAGCTCAAGCAGCTCTATGCCGTGGACGGAGAGGGTACAGCAGCGGTCTCCTGGGACCAGCGTCGCGCTGTCGTGACCGGGTACGACAGGGAGAACCGGCGCGCCTTCCTGCGCCTGTACGACCTGGAACACCCCGAGGTGGCGGCTCAGACGGTGGTCTTGCCGGAGGGGCTGTACTGCTGGGGCCCGCTTGCGTGGTCTCCGGACGATCGCTATATGGCCTTCATCCCGTTGCGCGGAGACCCGTTCGGAGCACCCGAAGCTTCTCCGGAGGGGATTTGGCTCCTCGTGCCGGAAACGGGGGAGCTCCTCTCCGTCGCCTCGGTCGATACGCCCCAGGCCTGGCTTGTGGGATGGAGATAAGCCGCCCGGCAGGCTAGGGGATGACCCCGAGCTCTCTTCCCACGCGCTGGAAGGCGTCCAGCACGCGGTCCATCTGTTCGTCCGTGTGGGTCGCCATGTAGCTGGTCCTCAAGAGGGACATCCCCGGTGGCACGGCAGGCTCGATCACCGGGTTGACATAAACTCCCTCTTCGTAGAGCCGTTTCCACATCGCGAAAGTCTTCATGCGTTCCCCGATGATGATGGGAATGATCGGAGTGACACTGTTGCCGGTGTTGTAGCCCATGCGCTGGAACTCGCGCCGCATGCGCTCCGCGATCGCTAGCACACGTTGTCGGCGCTCCGGTTCCGATTCCATGATCTCGAGGGCGGCGAGGGCAGCCGCGGCATTCGCCGGGGGGATGCTGGCACTGAAGATCAGCGAGCGGGCATGATGGCGGATGTAATGGATGACCGGTTCATCTCCGACCAGGAAACCGCCCAGGGACGCAAACGACTTGCTGAACGTGCCCATGATCAGGTCGACCTGGTCGTTCAGTCCGAAGTGGGCAGCGGTGCCCCTCCCCTCGCCCAGGACACCGATCGAATGCGCATCGTCTACCATCAGGCGTGCGCCGTAGCGCTGGCAGAGCGATACGATCCCCGGGAGGTCCGCAAGGTCCCCGCCCATGCTGAAGACGCCGTCCACGACGACCAGCCGGCCGACCTCCTCCGGGCAGGACTGGAGGATGCGTTCCAGGCCTGCGAGATCGTTGTGGTTGAAGCGCTTCATCGTCCCAAACGATAGCCGGCAGCCGTCCACAATGCTGGCATGGTCCTC
>JBDOIE010000088.1:0-11365 GCA_041082245.1 Chloroflexia bacterium | reverse complement strand
TTCTCGACCTCTTCCGGGACGGTGATGGCGTTGATGTAGAAGGCCTTCAGGTTCAGGCCGAGCGCGGCGAAATCGTCCGCGACCCGGGCGCGCGTGGCGCCCGCCAGCTCGTCGTACTGGCCGGCCAGGTCCAGGACCGAGGTCAGGTTCTCCCCCAGGAGGTCTGCGAAGCGGGCGACCAGGATGCTCCGCAAATAGTCCTCCAGCCGGTCGGTGGTGAAGATGCCCTGGGTGCCCGCGATCTTGTTGACGAAGAGCTGCGGATCGGCGACCTGCATCGCGTAGGTCCCGAACGCGCGCAGGCGAACCAACCCGAACTCCTTGTCGCGGAAGGGGATCATCTGCGGGGTCCCCCACTTCATATCGACGAACTCGCGCATGTTCACAAAGACGACTTCGGCCCGGAAGGGGCTCTTGGAGCCGAAAGGCAGCTTGATCAGGTTCACCAGGATCGGGATATTCAGTGTGGTCAAGGTATGTGCGCCGGGGCCCAGCACGTCCAGCGCCTTGCCGTCGCGGAAAAAGACGGCGACCTGGCTTTCGCGCACGATGCACTGCGAGCCCAGCCGGATTTCCCCCGAACCCTGCTCCGGCACGCGGTGGATGATCTCCCGCCCGGTTTCGTCCAGAAACTCGATCACTTCCAGAAGCGCCATGGTCGTTCCTCCTCGAGATACCCGCTCCGCTTGCTCCAGGACACGCTAGGCTCCCGGCACCTCCTCGCCTGCTGGGGCAGGCGGGGTCCCACCGGCCGGGGGCAATGCTCCAGTGAGGATCTCCCGCCGGCGGTCGACCTTCTCGTGGAGGGCCACGAGCCGCTCGCGCAGCGCAGCCAGCGCGGCACGGGTATCCCCTTTTTGCCGCACGGCCTCTCCGAAGCTCTGGATGTCGCCTTCCAGCGTGTCGGCTTCTTCCAGAAGGGTTGCGTCGTACTCGTAGAGAGCGTCGAGCGCCTCTTCGCGGACGGTGATCGTATCGAACCAGCCGGCATACCCGTACACCGCGGTCCGCAGACGGTCGATGAGCGTCTGCAGCTTCCGCATCACCTCGTCCATCTCGCCCATCAGGGCGAGGCCCCCCGCACGGAGGCACTCCTGCTGGAACTCGGTCAGCCTGCGCCGCTGCTGCTCCAGCCGGGCGGCTACATGCTCGCGCAGCAGTTTATCGGCATCGCGGCGCAGTTCTTTCTCGTAGTAGCCGGCGTAGCCGGGGATGCGGCTGGCCAGCCGCTTCAGCGCGCTCCTTTCCCGCTCCTCGAAGGCACGTTCGCGGAAATCCGTCATGGTCCTCCTCCTCGATTGGAGCATCACGAACGCCAGGTCGCTCAAGAATACGTTCCTCGCCCGGACAAGGTTCCCGCCAGCCGGCCCCAGGGAACCCTCACGCCACGGGCGGGGACAGGAAACGAAGGCGCCGGTGCTCCCGGGCGTAGTACGCCACCTGAGCTGCCTGGTTCCGCTCCGCGCGGAGACGCGCACAGGCAGCGATCAGCTTGGCCGCCGCCGCGGGTATCCCCGGTCCCTCTTCCCAGGGCAACGTCCACGGCCCGGAAGCGGGCACGCCGATCCAATCGGGGAGGAAAGCGTCCGGGTTGTACGGACCCAGGGCAAGCACGAAGCTCTGGGGCTCACCCGGGCACTCGTCCAGCGCGACCTCGAGGAGCGCCATCTGCTGGCTGTCGGCAAGCACGAGGAGCGGCCGATCGGTATCTCTCAGCGCGCTGAGCGGCTTGCGGGGCCGGCGCAGGAGGCGTTCGAGGGCGCTCGCGACCGGGACCGACATGCGGTCGAGTGCCACGACCGCGGTGAACCGGATGCCGAGCCCCCGGATGAGCGCGCGCAAGCGCCGCAGGGTCACGGCGATCGCTTCCACAGGGAGCGTTCCGGGGGTGCGGAGGGGAACATGGAGGCCGTCGTCGCCCATGGTGCCCAGCACAACCACGCCGGCCTCGGCGTAGGCTTCCTCTTTCGGGCCCCAGGGGCTACTGGGCGGGAACTCCTGATACCGGAGCGCGGTGATCAGGCCGGCCTCGGCCTCCTCCCGTTCGTCGTAACTGCTCGCGAGTTCGAGCGCGCGGCGGTAGCTCTCCTCGGCCTCGGCCCAGCGGCGGAGCCCCAGGTAGCAGGCACCGATCAGGCTATGGACGCGGGCGTCCTCCGGGTAGGCCTCCTTCGGGAGGCGCAGGGTTTCCAGAGCCAGGGCAAAGTTCTCCTGGGCGTAGTGGATGTAGCCGATTTCGTAGAGTGCTGCCGGGTCGTCGGGGATGAACTCGAGGCACTTCTGGAACGCCTCGAGTGCCTCCTCGTAGTTTTCGAGCTCGACCAGCACGTAACCCAGATTGAAATAGGCCGTGTAGTCGTCCTGGAGGCGGGCGGCGGTGCGGAAGGCGTCGAGCGCCTTGACCAGGAAGCCACGGCGCTGGTAATGGTGCCCGAGCGCCTCATAGGCTTCGGCGAACCCGGGGTCCACATCGACCGCCCGCCGGTATTCGGCAATCGCCTCGTCCACAAGGCCGGCCCGTTCCAGGGCCAGGCCCCGCTCGTAGTGTTCGTTGGCCTGTTGGCGGCGGGATCCTTCCAGCATCGTCGCTTCCCTCAACGGAAAAAGATATCACCAGAGCGCAATAGCTGCGCCCAGAAAAAGCCCATCGCAAAAAGCCCCAGGAGCAGCAGCCCCAGGAGGAGCCAGAGCCACCCCGAGGCACCGAAGTGCAGCGACGCCGGATGCAACCAGCCGCGCAGCGAACCGGACACCCTGTGCCAGAGACGGCCCGGGGTCGCCTTCGGGTGCGGCTCCCCGGGGCCGGCCTCTTGTCGCTCAGGCACGGTTGCTGCCACCGGCGGAGCTACGCCTTCCGCAGGCGGGACCTCGGGCGTAACCAGAAGCACACCGCACTGCGGACAGGAGCGCGCGATCGCTGGCACCGCCCTTCCGCAGCCGGGGCACCGCCGCTCTCCCGCGGTCGGCGGCTCGACGAGCCGCTCGATCCACGCGGCGACCCGGTCTTCGCGCCGCAGGGGCGAGGAAGGACGCGCCGAGGCAAGGCGGCAGGAGGCGCAGTAGTCACCTTCTTCCGCCTCGTCGAGCAATGCCCCGCAGCGGGCGCAGAGCCGTACCGGTCGCTCCGCGGCGAGCCGCTCGAGCAGCTTGCGGGCCTCCTCGCAGAAACGACAGGGCGCACCTGGGGAGGCAAGCAGGGCTCCGCAAACGGGACAGCGTCCTTCCGGTTCCGAACGTTCCACAGTCCTCACCGCGCAGCCAGTTGCCCTCGGCCTGACTGTCGCTGGTAGGGATAGTAGCACACCTTCAAGGGCTTGTCAATGAAAGCGTTGATCGTTAATCGTTGATCGTTGATCGATAGGAGGGTGGTCAAGCGTGTGAGGGAACGAGGAATGTGGAGCGTGAACGGGTAAAGGAGTGGGGCAACGCGGCGGAGCTCGGGGCGTTGGCCAAAGTCTGCGCTTGCGTGGGATTCCGCAAGTTTGCGCTTGACAAAGTAGGAAAAGCATGGTAGAATATTACCGTACCGGGGTACCGTATAGGAGGACACCATGCCGAGCGATTCCACACGCGAGCGCCTGCTGCGCATCCTGCGGCAGAAAGGCCCACAGACAGTTGCGGAACTGAGCCGGGATCTGGGGGTGACATCGGCTGCCGTGCGACAGCACCTGGCGCGGCTGCAGTCCGAAGGGTGGGTAGAGCCGGCCGGCCTGGTGCGGGGCACCGGGCGCCCAGGACGCACCTACACCCTCACCGCGCAGAGCGAACGCCTCTTCCCCCAGCACTACGACCGGTTGGCGCTGGAACTTCTGGAGGCGCTGCGCCGCATGGAAAATGGGGAAGCACTGTTGCGACGCTTGCTCGGTTTACGGCGGCAGCTCTGGTGGGAGCGGTATGCCGCGCGCCTCGCGCAAAGCTCCTGGGAAGAGCGAATGGCCGCCCTGCTCGCCATCTTCGAGGAGCGCGGCACGTTCCCGCAGCTCGCGCCCCTGGACGAAGGCAGCTACCTGTTGACCGAGCATCATTGCACGGTCGGGAAGGTCGCCGCGCGTTTCCCGGAGCTCTGCGACGAGGAGCAGCAGTGGCTCTCGGACGTGCTCCAGGCCACCGTGGAGCGCCGCCAGTGCCTGGCGCTGGGGGATGGTGCCTGTTCGTTCCTCATTGTGCCCCGATCTGGGTCCGCGGCGGTGCCCAGCCAGACCGCGGAAGGAGGTTGAACCATGCAGCGGGGTTCCCACCCGATGTTGCCCCGGGTCGCGCGCGACCCCTGGACGCTCCTGAAGCGCGTTGCGGAGCGCAGGACGTTCCGCAGCCGGGAGATCCTCTACCGCAGCGGCACGCCGGCGAGCGAGTTGTACCTGTTGGAAGAAGGCCGCGTCCGCCTCTTTCGCCGCTCCCCGGAGGGGAAGCGGCTGACGTTCAGCATCGTCGAGCCCGGGGACCTCTTCGGCGAGATGGTGCTCCTCCCCGAGGGCCGACACGAAAGCGACGCCCAGGCGCTGACCCCGGGTGCGCTCTATGCCGTCCCGCGGCATCGGCTGGAAGAACTGCTCGCGCAGGATCCAACGCTGCCACTCTCCATCATGGAGAACCTGGGCCGCCGGGCGCAAGCGCTGGAGCGACGGCTGGGAGACCTCGTCTTCAAGTCGGTCCCCCAGCGGCTGGCCGCGCTGCTCCTGGACCTCGCAGGACCTGCCGCAGGCCGTGCCCAGGGTCCGGCACGCCTCCCGCACCGTTACACCCACCAGCAGCTGGCGGAGATGATCAACAGCCACCGGGAGACGGTCACCAAGGTCCTCCACCACTTCCGCAACGACCGGCTGGCGGTGGCCAACCGGCAGGGAATTGTGCTCCTGGATATGGAACGGCTGCGCGAGATGGCGCTACGGTAACGGTTTCACCTTTCGCCCGAGTTGTGGTATACTCGCGCTGCGGACAACGGAGTCCGGCCCGGAGGCCAGTACTCCGGCGGGCACCGAGGCCACAAAGCAAGGAGGCTGTGAGCGTATGGCCAAGAACCTGCAGGAAGCGCTGCTCGAAGTCCAGGAAGACCTGAAGCGGCTCGGCCTCGAGATCAAAGGGGACAACGCGCGGAAGCGCAAGCGCCGCCGCCGCAAGCGCTCCGCTTCCTCCTCCCGGGCCGCAACCGCCCAGACGGAACAGTAACCTGAGCCCTTCACCGGGCCGGCCGGACGACGATGTTCACGAGCCGCCCGGGGACCACGACCACCCGCACGATCTCCTGGCCCGCAAGGTAGGGCTGGATCCGTTCCAGCGCGAGGGCGCGCTGGCGCACCTCTTCCTCCAGCAGATCGCTGGGGATGCGCAACTGTCCCCGCACCTTGCCGTTCACCTGTACGGCGATCTCCACCTCTTCCAGGGACGCCAGCTCCTCGTCGTAGGTAGGCCAGGACTGGGTATGCACGCTGTACGGCCGTCCCATGCGCGCCCACAGCTCCTCAGCGATGTGGGGAGCAAGCGGCGCAAGCATCCGTACGAGCGCGTCCAGCGCCTCCTCCCAGGCCGGGGTATTCCGTAACGGCGTCTCCCGGGCCTTGAAGAGCGCGTTCGTCATCTCCATCAGCCGCGCGATCATCGTGTTGAAGCGAAACGCCTCGATGTCCGCGGTCGCCACGCGGATCGTGCGGTGCACAAGGCGTCGCAGCTGCTGCTCGCTCATCTCGGCTGGGGCGTCGCTGCGGGCCGGCTTCTCCACCACCAGGTTCCACACACGGTGCAGGAAGCGGTAGACCCCCTCGATGCCCCGGCTGGACCAGGGGCCGCCTTCGTCCCAGGGGCCGATGAACATGAGGAAGCAGCGTACGGTGTCGGCCCCGTATTTCACCACGAGCTCGTCCGGAGCTACGACGTTGCCGCGCGACTTGCTCATCTTCTCCCCGTCTTCGCCCAGGATCGTCCCCTGGTTGAAGAGGCGCAGCATCGGTTCGTCGAACCAGACGAGCCCCATGTCCCGCATCACTTTCGTGAAGAAGCGGGTGTAGATCAGGTGCATGGTCGCGTGTTCCCGCCCGCCGGTGTACTGGTCGACCGGAAGCCAGTACCGGCCCACCTCCGGGTCGAACGGACCCCGGTCGTACTTCGGGCTCAGGTACCGGTAGTGGTACCAGGAAGAGCACACGAAGGTGTCCATGGTATCCGTCTCGCGTTCGGCAGGGCCGCCACACTGCGGACAGGTGGTGTTGCGGAACCCCTCGTGGAACTTCAGCGGCGACTCCCCGGTCGGCCGAAAATCGACATCCTCCGGCAGCAGCACCGGCAGGTCTTCCTCCGGTACCGGCACCGTACCGCACTTCGGGCAGTAGATGATCGGGATCGGCGCGCCCCAGTAGCGCTGCCGGGAGATCAGCCAGTCGCGCAGCCGGTAATTCACCGCAAACTGGCCCAATCCCTGGGCCTCGAGCCACTCCGTCACCCGCCGCACGGCGATATCCCCGGGGGTGCCGGTAAAGGGCCCGGAGTGGATCATCGTCCCGTACTCGGCATGGAAGAGCACATCCTGATAGAACGGCTGCCGGCTGAGCATCTCCATGACCGTGCGGCATTCGCGCACCCTCGGCTCGATCTCCTGGCAGCGCGAGAGGATCGTTTCCTCGGAAGCAAGCGAATCCAGCACGTATTCTCCATCCGCAAAGACAAACGTCCACCGCCGGCCCACAACTTCGCACCAGAAGCCGGGTCGCAGGTTCGCTCGCACGAGCTTCAGGTAGCGCTCGATTTCCTCATCCCCTTGCAGGGTGACGTAAAGCGCCTGCCCCAGTTCCCGGTACGGGGCCGCACTGTAGGCGATCCCGGCGGCATCCAGCGCTTCCCGGAAACCTTCCCGCATCGCGCCGGGGTAGACGAAGCTCTTGGCCCTCCCATCCGGCCGGTCGATCACCGGGATGACGGGGAGCCCAAACTTCAGAGCGAACTGAAAGTCCCGTTCGTCGTGCGCCGGCACCCCCATAATCGCCCCGGTGCCGTAGGCCATCAGGACATAGTCGGCGATCCAGATCGGGATGCGATCCCCGTTGACCGGATTGATCGCGTAAGCGCCGATAAACACCCCGGTCTTTTCTTTCTCCGTGGAAAGGCGCTCGATCTCGCTCTGCCGCGCGGCCTGGTAGCGGTATACTTCGACTGCTTCCCGGTGCTCCGCGGTCGTCAGCCGTTCGACCAGCGGATGCTCCGGGGCGAGCACCATGAAGGTCGCCCCCCACAGGGTGTCCGGCCGGGTGGTGAACACCTCGATCGGGTCTCCTGCTTCGGAGCGAAAGACGACGTTCGCCCCCTCTTTACGGCCGATCCAGTTCGTCTGCATCACGCGCACCGGCTCCGGCCAGTCGATCTTGGAGAAATCGAGCAGTTCTTCCGCATAGTCGGTGATCTTGAAAAACCACTGCTCCAGCTCTTTGCGGATCACCGGGGTACCGCACCGTTCGCAGTGCCGGTCCTCGCCCCATACCTGCTCGCGCGCCAGGGTAGTGTTGCACGTAGGACAAAAGTCGACCGGGGCGAACTTCCGGTACGCCAGGCCGCGCTTGTAGAACTGCAGGAAGAACCACTGGGTCCAGCGGTAGTATTCCGGGTCGGAGGTGATCGCCTCGCGGTCCCAGGCCCACATCGCGCCCATCGAGCGGAGTTGCTTGCGCATCCGGTCGATGTTCGCGTATGTCCACTCCTTCGGGTGGATGCCATGCCTCAGGGCCGCGTTCTCTGCCGGCAGTCCAAAGGCGTCGAAGCCGATCGGGAAAAAGACGTTATACCCCCGCATGCGCAGGTAACGCGCCTTGGCATCGGAAGGGGCCATCGCGTACCAGTGCCCCAGGTGGAGGTCACCCGATGGATAAGGAAGCATCGTCAGGAAATAGTATTTCGGCCGCGTGGGGTCCTCCACCGTGCGGTAGAGGCCCGTTTCCTCCCAGTGCTTCTGCCATTTCGCTTCGATTTCCGCCGGGTTATAACGCTCGGCCATTCCCGACCTCCTGTTACGTCGTTTGATACCGGTGAGTTCTGTATCTCTGTTCGATCCGGCCCGTGCGGCATCGCGCATGTCTGCCGCCCTAGCAGAAAGCCTCCATCCCCACAGGGACGGAGGCTGCTCCGCGGTACCACCCTGTTTGGCCGGCCACATCCCGCCCAGCTGTAGGGATGCTACATCCGGCCCACTCGTTCGGCCCGCTAACGGGGGCCACCCGACGCCGGCTAGTGACGGTAGACCGACCGCGTTCACCGGCGCAGCTCCCGGGCGAGTTCGGCTCCACGCGTGCGGCCTCGCACCGCCCGGCCGCTCTCTGCAGGACAGGAGCCTACTACTCCCGTTCGACGCTTTTGATACAATCAGGAGTATACCATACGCCCTTGGGGCTGTCAAAGCCGGCCTCCAGTTTCCAATAAGGTGAAAATGGGCTTGTACAAGCGCGTGACCATCCGAGGCCCGCGACCGTAGCCGCCATCCTTCGGACTTGCCCCTGCTGGCCCAGGTCGGGAACTCATGGGCGGGCTCGCGCATTGACAGTTCGCCCGGCCCATGGTACAATAGGAGACACCTTTCGAACATATGTACGGCCCACCTCGGCCGTACGGGAGCCTGGGTCGTGGACAGGATCGTCATCCGGGGGGCGCGGGAACATAACCTGAAGGGGGTGAACCTGGAGATCCCGCGCAACCGCTTCGTGGTCTTCACGGGCGTCTCCGGGTCGGGCAAGAGTAGCCTGGCCTTCGATACCCTCTACGCCGAAGGCCAGCGCCGGTATGTGGAGTCGCTCTCAGCCTATGCGCGCCAATTCCTCGAGCAGATGGAAAAGCCGCGCGTCGATTATATCGGCGGCCTCTCCCCGGCGATCGCCATCGAGCAAAAGTCGGCCGCCAAAAACCCCCGCTCCACCGTCGGCACGGTCACCGAGGTCTACGACTACCTGCGCGTGCTCTATGCACGGGTCGGCATCCCCCATTGCCCACACTGCGGTCGCGAGATCGGCTCCCAGACGGTGCAGCAGATGGTCGATCGCGTGCGCGCCCTCCCGGCGGGCACACGCTTCCAGGTGCTTGCCCCGCTTGTGCGGGAACGCAAGGGGGAGTACCAGGACCTCTTTGAAAACGCGCGCGCCCAGGGCTTTTCCCGCGTGCGGGTAGATGGCGAAGTGCGCAGCCTGGACCGCCCGATCCTCCTGAGCAAGAAGGTGAAGCACAACATCGAGGTCGTGGTGGACCGGCTGGTCATCCCGGACGGCGAGGACGAAGCGTTCCTGAGCCGCCTGACCGATTCCGTCGAAACGGCGCTCAAGCTGGGGGAAGGAACGGTGCTCATTGCCCCGGAAAAAGGCGCCGAATTCCTGATGAGCGAGCAAAACGCCTGCGTGGAGTGCGGCTTCAGCATGCCGGAGCTCACCCCGCAGCTCTTCTCCTTCAACTCCCCTCAGGGGGCCTGCCCGCATTGCGCCGGCCTGGGGACGGTGATGGAGGTCGACCCGGAGCTCGTGGTGGGCGACCCCGAGCGGAGCATCCACGACGGGGCCATCCGCTACTGGGGCGAGATGCGGTACAAGCGCGACTCCTGGGGCTACCGCTGCCTCCTCTCCATTGCCCGGCAGTACGGCTTCAGCCTGGATACCCCCTGGAAGGACTTGACCGAAGATCAGCGCCGCGTGGTCCTCTACGGCTCCGGCGGCCGGCGGGTGCACTTTTCCTGGCAGGGGGAAAGTGGCCAGGGCGAGTTCTACCGCCCCTGGGAAGGGGTGGTGAACGAGATCTCCCGCCGCTACCGCCAGACGACCTCCGAAGGGATGCGCCAGTGGTACGCCCGCTTCATGAGCCAGCTCCCCTGCCCGGAGTGCCACGGGGCCAAACTCCGCCCGGAAGCGCTCGCGGTGACGGTCGGCGGCCTCTCTATCCGGGAGGTGACCGCTCTCTCGATCGAGCAGGCGCTCGACTGGGTCGAGGGGCTGGCCGGCCGCAAATCGGGCGGGCCGGCGAAAGCACCGCTCAGCCCTTACCATATGACGATCGCCGGCGAGATCCTCAAGGAGATCCGCGAACGGCTGGGCTTCCTGATCAGCGTGGGGCTGGAGTACCTGACGCTCGACCGCGCCGCCCCGAGCCTTTCGGGGGGTGAAAGCCAGCGCATCCGCCTCGCCAGCCAGATCGGTTCGGGCCTGGTGGGAGTAATGTACATCCTGGACGAACCCACGATCGGCCTGCACCCGCGCGACAACCGCCGGCTCCTGGATACGCTGCTGCGGTTACGCGACCTCGGCAACACGGTGATCGTCGTCGAGCACGACCTCGAGACGATGCGCGCTGCGGACTGGATCGTCGATTTCGGCCCGGGCGCCGGGGCCCGGGGCGGCGAGGTCGTCGCCCAGGGGCCGCCGGAAGAGATCATGCGCAACGGCTCCCTCACCGGGCAGTACCTGGCCGGCGTGCTCGAGATCCCCATCCCGCGGAAACGCCGCGCCCCTCGCGGAGAGTGGCTGGTGCTCGAAGGCGCCTCCCACAACAACCTGAAGGGGATCGACGTGCGCTTTCCCCTGGGCACCTTCATCTGCGTCACGGGCGTTTCCGGCTCCGGAAAATCGTCGCTCATCGCGGAGACGCTCTACCCCGCGCTGGCGCAACGGCTGCACCGCGCGCGGGCCAAGCCGGGCCCGTTCCGGGCGCTGCGCGGCCTGGAGCACGTGGACAAGGTGATCGAGATCGACCAGCAGCCGATCGGCCGCACCCCTCGCTCCAACCCGGCGACCTACGTGGGCGTCTTTGACGAGATCCGCCGGCTCTTCGCCGCAACCCCCGAGGCGCGCATCCGCGGCTACGCTCCCGGGCGCTTTTCCTTCAACGTGCGCGGCGGCCGCTGCGAAGCCTGCGAAGGGCACGGCGAGGTCAAGATCGAGATGCACTTTCTCCCGGACGTCTGGGTCACCTGCCAGGTCTGCAAGGGGAAACGGTACAACCGTGAGACGCTCCAGGTGCGCTTCAAGGGGAAGAACATCGCCGACGTGCTCGATATGGAGGTAGAGGAGGCGCTCGACTTTTTCTCCGCCCACCCGACGATCACGCGTATCCTGCAGACGCTCTACGACGTCGGCCTGGGGTACATCAAGCTCGGCCAGCCGGCCCCGACGCTTTCGGGCGGCGAAGCCCAGCGCGTGAAGCTCGCCAAGGAACTGTGCCGGGTAGCCACCGGGCGGACGGTCTATATCCTGGACGAACCGACCACCGGGTTGCACCCGGCCGATATCCAGAAGTTGCTCGACGTGCTGCACCGCCTGGTGGACGCCGGCAACACGGTCGTGGTGATCGAGCACAACCTGGACGTGATCAAGACGGCGGACTGGATCATCGACCTGGGGCCGGGCGGCGGGGACGC
>JBDOIE010000084.1:0-28669 GCA_041082245.1 Chloroflexia bacterium | reverse complement strand
GTGATCGCCGCACGCAACCGCTTGCAGCAAGCGGCACCTTATGGTATCTTGGGCCCGTCGTGAAGGAGTGTCGCCATGCCGGAAAAGGTGCTCGTGGTCGAGGACGATCCCGCACTGCTGGACGCGCTGGAGTATAGCCTGGCCCGGGAGGGTTATACGGTCTATACGGCAACCGATGGCCCCTCCGCGCTGGAGGCCGCGCGCCGGGAATCGCCGGACGCGATCGTCCTGGACATTATGCTCCCGGGCATGGACGGCTTCGAGGTCTGCCGCATCCTGCGCCAGGAGTCGAGCGTGCCTATCCTGATGCTCACCGCCCGCGGGGGGGAGATCGACCGCGTCGTCGGGCTCGAAGTCGGAGCCGACGACTACCTCACGAAGCCGTTCAGCATGCGCGAGCTCCTGGCCCGGGTGAAAGCGCTGCTGCGCCGCGTGCGCCTGATCCGGGAGGAGATGAGCGCGCAGGAAGGAGCGGGTGCCGGAGAACTGACCTTCGGGGATCTGACGGTCGACCTGGCCCGCCGCGAGGTCCGCCGCTCGGGACAGACCCTTCGCCTTACGCCCAAGGAGTACGACCTGCTGGTTTTCCTCGTGCGCAACCGGGGCATCGTCCTTTCGCGCGATCTGATCCTGGAACGTGTGTGGGGCTGGGATTACGCCGGAGGCAGCCGCACTGTGGACGTGCACGTGCGCTGGCTCCGCGAAAAGATCGAGCCCGACCCGAGCCATCCCACGCGCATCGTCTCCGTGCGCGGGGTCGGCTACCGCTTCGAGGGGTGACGATGTTCCGCAGCATCCGCTGGCGCATCGCCGTGCCCTATATCCTCCTCATCCTGCTCGCTATGGCCGGCCTTGCCATCTATCTGTCGAACCTGGTGCGGGATGCGTACCTCTCGGACCTCGAAGCCCAGCTGACCGCCGAAGCCCGGCTGCTGGCGGACGCGCTCGCCACAAGCGCTCCCGCCGAGCCGCTGGACGCGTTCGCGCAACGGTACGCCCGCCTCCTGAACGCGCGCGTAACCCTCATCGCGCCCGACGGCACCGTCCTCGGGGAATCGCACGAGGACCGCACGCGCATGGACAACCACCTCTACCGGCCGGAGGTCCAGCAGGCGCTCTCTGAGGGAAAGGGGCGAAGTATCCGCTTCAGCCGCACCATGGGCTACGAGATGATGTACGTCGCCGTCCCGGTAAAGGCAGAAAATTGTAGCGTGGGGTTCGTGCGGGTGGCGCTCCCGCTGGATCAGGTGCAACGAAACATCGCTCGCCTTCGCAATGCGATCGTGCTCATCGCACTGGCTGCCGCCGGCGGTGCAGCACTGCTTGCCGTCGGGATCGCCGGCCGGACGGTACACCCCATCCGCAGGCTGACCGCTGCCGTCCGCCGTATGACGGCCGGCGACCTGGGCACGCGCTTGCTGCCTTCTACCCGCGACGAAGTCGGGACACTGACCCAGGCCTTTAACCAGATGGCCGAACGCCTGCAGCAGACCCTGGCGACGCTCCGGCAGGAACAGGCCCGGCTGCAGGCGGTGCTGGAGAACATGGCGGACGGCGTGATCATCACCGACAGCGAGGGGCGGGTACAGCTGATCAACCCCGCGGCTGCACGACTCCTCGGCAGCGAGGGACGAGGTCGCTCTTTCATCGAGGTGGCCAGGGACCACCGCCTGGCAGCCCTCTGGCAACGATGCCGGGAGGAACGGCGCGAACAGACGGAGCTGCTGGATATGGAGCCCCAGGGCCGCTCCCTGCAGGCGATCGTCACCCCGCTGCAGGGTGCGGGGGCCGAGGCGTGCCTGGTGATCCTGCAGGACCTCACTGACATCCGCCGGCTGGAGACGATGCGCAAGGATTTCGTCAGCAACGTCTCCCACGAGCTCCGTACCCCGCTTGCCTCCGTGAAAGCTCTGGTCGACACGCTCCGCGACGGCGCGCTGAGCGACCCGCCGGCCGCCCAGCGGTTCCTTGACCACATCGAGAAAGAAGTGGACGCGCTCGGCCAGCTGGTCGAGGAGCTGCTGGAACTGTCGCGCATCGAATCGGGCAAGGTCCCCTTCCGCCTGGAACCTGTACCGCTCGATGAGGCGGTCCTGCCGGCCGTGGAGCGCCTTCGCCCGCAGGCGGAGCGGGCCGGCCTCCGTCTCGAGTGTCACCTCGCGGCCGGGATGGTATGGGCAGACCGGGAACGCATCCAGCAGGTGGTGACCAACCTCGTCCACAACGCGATCAAGTTCACGCCTCCCGGTGGCCAGGTGATGGTCTCTGCGGTACGGCAGGGGGATGAGGCGGTCATCTCTGTAGCGGATACCGGCGTCGGGATCTCGCCCGAAGACCTGCCCCGCATCTTCGAGCGCTTTTACAAGGCCGACCGCGCCCGCCGCGGCGGAGGCACCGGCCTGGGGTTGGCGATCGCGAAACACATCGTGCAGGGACACGGTGGACGCATCTGGGCAGAGAGCCGGGAAGGAGCCGGGAGCACCTTTTTCTTTACCTTGCCGCTGGCCCCAGGTAGTCCGAGCAACCCGGATGTGGGCTAACCAAACCTTATCTGACCTTTAACGAACCCTTTACCGAGCATTGAGAGAGCCTTAAACGAGACGTGGCATCATAGCCTCCGGTAAGAACAGGAAACCAAGGAGGAAAAGATGTCCGCTCTCGGAAGATGGCTCTCGATCGCTGCGCTTGTCCTGCTGCTCGTGGGATGCGGCGCACCGACCCAGGCACCTGCAATACAAACCCAGCCGCCGGCAGAGCAGACCCGGGCACCCGCTCCCACGAAGGCCGCCCTACCGACCCTCACCCCCGAACCGACCCCCATTCCGCCCGGCTCGATACAGATCAACGGCGCCGGAGCGAGTTTCCCCTTCCCGCTCTACAGCCGCTGGTTCTACGAGTACGCGTTCATCGATCCCACGGTCAAGTTCAACTACCAATCGATCGGTTCGGGAGGGGGAATCAAGCAGATCACCGCCCGGACGGTGGACTTTGGCGCGTCGGATGCGATCCTCACCGAGGAGCAGTTCGCTGCCGCGCCCGGAATCCTGATGCTGCCCACGGTCGCCGGCGCGGTGGTCCCGGTGTACAACGTTTCCGAACTGAAAGAGGCAGAACCGCTGGTGCTGGACGCATCTACCCTGAGCCAGATCTTCCTGGGGAAAATCACCCGCTGGAACGACCCGGCTATTGCCGCCCTCAACCCGAACCTTCCCCTGCCGGCAAAGGAGATCCTCGTCGTCCACCGCTCGGACGGTTCCGGCACGACCTTTATCTTCACCGACTATCTGAGCGCGGTGAGCGACGAGTGGCGCAACACCGTGGGCAAGGGCACCTCGGTGGAATGGCCGGTCGGACTGGGCGGCAAGGGCAACGAAGGGGTGGCCGGGGTGGTCAGCCAGAACGACGGTGCCATCGGATACGTGGAACTGGCCTACGCCAAGCAGAACAAGCTGAGTATCGCTCGTCTGGTCAACGCCGCGGGGAACATCGTCCAGGCCTCCATCGAGACGACCCAGAACGCGATGGCCGATTACGGCGATGAGATGCCGGGCATCCTGGCCCGTTCGATCGTCAATGCCCCGGGGAAAGACTCCTGGCCGATCGCGGGGTACACCTACCTGCTCATCTATATGGATCAGAGCGACTGCGCCAAGGGGAAGAAACTGGTGCAGTTCCTCCGCTGGGCCCTGACCGAAGGGTCCACTTATGCAGAGCATCTGGAGTACGTGCCTCTCCCGGAGAACGTGCGCCAGCAGGTCTTTGCGCGGCTGGATCAGGTCACCTGCAACGGTGCACCCCTGAGGTGAGGCGCAGCCCCGGCTCCGGGGAGCAGGGGCAGGCTCCGGCCTGTCCTTGCTCCCTTTGACTGGTTCGTTGGGAGGCACGATGGGATCGCAAATGGTGCACAAGCGCGTACCAGCGTTCCGGGTGCTGGGCAGAGTACTACACCATGGCGACCGCCCGTTCCAGGCCCTCATGGTTCTTGCCTGCCTGGCCACCGTCGGGCTGGTCGCGACGATCGGATGGGCTCTCTGGCGCAACTCGGCGCTTTCGAGAGCCGCGTTCGGCTGGCACTTCGTGGTCACGTCGCGCTGGGACCCGGCGCTCGATCGGACCTTCGGCGCCCTGCCGTTCCTTCAGGGGACTCTGATCACCTCCGTTGTCGCCCTTCTGGTGTCGGTGCCGATCAGCCTGGGAGTGGGGATTTTCCTTTCCGAGGTCGCGCCGGAGTGGCTGCGCCGGCCGATCGGCTTCCTGGTCGAACTCCTCGCGGCCGTCCCGAGCGTGGTCTACGGCCTCTGGGGCCTCTTTGCCTTTATCCCTTCTTTCGTGAAGCCCCTGGCCAATTTCCTGAATCGTACGCTGGGGTTCCTTCCCCTCTTCGAGGGACCTACCTTCGGCCCCAGCAGGCTGGCGGCCTCCCTGGTGCTCGCGATCATGGTGTCGCCGACCATTGCGGCGGTCAGCCGTGATGTCTTCCAGGCGATCCCCGATGCCCAGCGCGAAGCATCTCTTGCGTTGGGAGCGACCCAATGGGAAACGATCTCGCGCGTGCTGATCCCCTACGGCCTTCCGGGCCTATTGGGGGCGGTCATCCTCGGGTTGGGGCGAGCGCTCGGCGAAACGATCGCCGTAACCATGGTCGTGGGCAACAACCTGGACCTTTCGATCTCGCTGCTGCACCCAGGTTATACGATGGCCTCGATCATCGCCAATGAATTCGCCGAAGCCACGGATGAACTACACCTGCATGCGCTGATCGAGATCGGGCTCATCCTGTTCCTGCTGACGCTGATCATCAATAGCATTGCCCGATTGCTCGTATGGGGCGTGGGACGGCGAACCATGCGGGAGAGGGAAGGATGAAGCGCTCATTATGGCGGTGCTATGGACGAAAAGCGACAAGTGCGGTGATGCTGGCCCTGACGGGTATGGGAACGCTGTTGCTCGTCGCTCCTTTGCTCTGGATCCTGGTTTATGTGGTTCGCCAGGGTGCTCCTGCGCTGTCTTTCGGTTTTCTGACCCAGCTTCCGACACCGGTCGGTGTACCCGGAGGCGGCATAGCGAATGCGCTGGTGGGCTCCGCGATCACCGTCGGCGTGGGGCTGGCGGCGGCGCTGCCGGTGGCGCTCCTGGCCGGGTACTACGTGGCGGCCCGTCCGAATACCCCCTTGGGTATCGCTGTACGGTTTGCTACGGATGTGATCTCGGGCGTGCCATCGATCATCATGGGCATATTCGCCTATACCTTGATCGTGCTGCCGCAAAGGCATTTTTCCGCGCTTGCGGGCGGAATGGCGCTCTCCTTCATCATGCTGCCTATCATGCTGCGGACGACCGAGGAGATGGTCAAGCTCGTACCGGCCTCTCTTCGCGAGGCATCGCTGTCGCTGGGTGCGCCCGAGTGGCGCACCGCGATCTCGGTGACCCTGCCGGCCGCCGCGAACGGCGTGCTCACCGGCGTGATGCTGGCCGTGGCCCGGGGTGCGGGAGAGGCTGCTCCGATGCTCTTCACCGCGTTCGGCAATCCGACGATGAGTACAGCGCTCGATCAACCCATCGCGACCTTGCCGCATACCATCTTTGTCTATGCAATCTCGCCTTACGAAGACTGGCGCGCCAAGGCCTGGGCTACCGCGCTGGTGCTGATCCTTCTGGTGCTGGTGTTGAATGTAACCGCGCGCCTGGTGGCCGCCTGGCGAGCCCGGCGCCTGGGAAGCGTGACACGGGTGTGATGATGGACACAAGAGCGCCCTCGATTTCTGCCGTTCGGGAAACAGGAACAAGCTCGGGCATCCGGTTCGCCGCAGGCGAGGTAAAGGTGGCCGTCCGCCGTCTGAATGTGTACTATCGGGGCTTTCACGCGCTGAGCGACGTCAACCTGGAAGTGCCGGCCAACAGCATCACCGCGATCATCGGTCCTTCGGGCTGCGGTAAATCGACCCTCCTGCGCACGATCAACCGGATGATCGACCTGGTGCCGGGAGCACGGGTCGAGGGGGAAATCCTGCTGGACGGCGAAAATGTGCTCGCCCCTGGGATCGACGCCGTGGACCTGCGCCGCCGCGTAGGCATGGTTTTCCAGCGCCCCAATCCCTTCCCCAAATCGATCTTTGACAACGTGGCCTACGGCCCCAGGCTGTACGGCGTTCGGGGGCCGGCACTCGCGGAAATCGTCGAGCGCAGCCTGCGCGCGGCCGCGCTGTGGGACGAGGTCAAAGATAACCTGAAAAAATCCGCGCTGGCGCTTTCCGGCGGCCAGCAGCAGCGGCTGTGCATCGCACGTGCCCTGGCGGTCGAGCCCGAGGTGATCCTGCTGGATGAACCGGCATCTGCTTTGGACCCCATCGCCACGCTCAAGATCGAGGAACTGATGCGCGAACTGAAAGACCGCTACACGCTCATCATCGTCACCCACAACATGCAGCAAGCCGCCCGCGTTTCCGACTATACCGCGATGATGATGGTCACCGGGGAAGGGTCCCGGGCCGGCACCATCATCGAGTTCGACCGGACGGAGACGATCTTCACCAACCCGAAAAACCGGCTGACCGAGGATTACGTCACCGGGCGATACGGTTAGTCCCAGGAGAGGACAGAAAATGCTCCGCAAGACGTTCGAGGCCGAATTACAGGAACTGAAGGACGAAGTGTTGTGGCTCGGCAGCATGGTCGAACGGGCCATCCTGGACGCCGTGGAGGCGCTCCGCGGGCGCGATCTCGAGGCCTCCCGGGAGATCCTGAAACTGGATCGGCAGATCAATGCCAAGCGTTTCGAGATCGAGAACCGGGTGGTGACGCTGATCGCCACCCAGCAGCCGATGGCCTACGACCTGCGCCTCCTTGCTTCGATCTTTGAAATCGCCAGCGAACTGGAGCGGATGGGCGACTATGCGAAAGGCATCGCCCGCGTGAACCTGCGGATGGGCGACCAGCCGCTCCTCAAGCCGCTGCTCGACATCCCACAGATGGCCCGGAAGGCCGTGCAAATGCTCCGCAGTGCCCTGACGGCTTTTGCGCACGACGACGTGCAAGCAGCGCACGCGATCCCACAGGAAGACGACGAGCTGGACGCGCTCTACAACCAGGTGTACCGCGAACTGATGACGTACGTGGTGCAGGATCCCCGCACGATCGCCCAGGCGAACTGGCTGCTCTGGGTCGCGCACAACCTGGAACGGGCCGGAGACCGGGTCACCAACCTCTGTGAACGGATCCTCTACATCGCGACCGGGGAAATGACCGAGCTCGATGCGAGCGGCGACGAGTGGACGCGTCCAGCCTGAGCCGAGGCACGCGTTTTCCTCGGATTCGCGGGTGGGTCCTTCTATGCCTGCGATCCCTCGCGCGGCCGCCGTGGTCGCGCCCCCCAGATCCTCCCCGCTTCTTCCTGCAGCCGGGTACCGCTACGTGCCCCGACAGGTACGCTGGGAGTTGTGTCCCAGATCGTTTCCGCTTCTTCCTGCACCGCCGAATGGAGGGCGCGAGAGCGGTTTGCATGCCGCTGTGGGGCGGTAGCCTGCCGCAGGAGCCCATAGGCCTCGCGCGCTTGCCCCACCGGGGTCGTCTTTCGCGTCCGCCCGACTGTCAGCGCTTTGTTCCAGCAGAGGGCCACGACGTCGGTCGATCCTCGCCCGAAGCCTACTGGCGCCTTCGGGGTCTCGGTACGGAGGCGAGGCTCCGCCTCGTCCCCTAGGCGCGGCCTACCCGACCGGCGGATGGGCCGGCCGGCGACGCCGGCTGCATAGTGCCCTGAGGAATGAAGTTTGGCTGGAAAACAGGAAAGCCCTACCTGTTGTACGGTATTGACAAAATTCCAGTAATGTGATATAGTAAATAGCGACAGCGATTCCACTAGGAGGTGGCACGGTGCACGGTCAAGGCGTTCCTCCCCCGGGGTGGGGGCGAAGGCGTGGCTGGGGACAACTGGCGCTTTTCCTGCGGCCGGCCATCCTGCTGCTCCTGCGTCAGGACCCCTCGCATGGCTACGATCTTGTCGCCCTCCTGCGCGAGCAGGATCTGATCGACCCGGACCTGGATCCGGCGATCGTCTACCGGTACCTCCGGGAGATGGAGGAAGAGGGGCTCCTCTCCTCCGAGTGGCAGACCGAGGGCGGTGGCGTCCCGCGGCGTGTCTACCGGCTGACGCCAGCCGGCGAGTCCTTCGTCCATGGCTGCGTGGACAACCTGCGCCGCACACGCCGCCGCCTGGGGCGGCTCTTCCGCCTGTACCAGCAGCAGTTCCCGCGAGGTGAGCGGTGAGCCTCCTGGACGAGCTCCTGCAGACGCTGCGCGATGCCCCGCTCGAGACGGTCTGCGTGGGCGCCCATTGGACCGCGGTCGTGGTCTTGCGGGACGGACTGCGCTGTGGGCTGGCCTCGACCATGCCCGGCGAAGGCCCCCATGGCGAATCCCCCGTGCGGTGGGCCGGCCACCTCCTGGAGCACAGCGCGCTGGAACTCGCGGGCCTGGTGCGCTCGGAACAGCCCCTCGAGGCGAGCATCGGCCTGGCGGCCGTCAACGCGCTCCTGGAGGTGGACGAGGCTTGCTGCTACGAGGAGAACGCCCTCCACCTTCTGGAGCGCGAGGGCCAGGGGAAACGGGTAGCCCTGGTGGGCCACTTCCCCTTCATCCCCCGCCTCCGGCCCGCCGTCGGGGAGCTGTGGGTGCTGGAGCAACGCCCCCTGCCGGACGAGTTTCCGGCCGAACGTGCCCCCGAGCTCCTTCCCCAGGCCGATGTCGTCGCGATCACCGGGGCCGCGCTCATCAACCACACGCTGGAGGGGCTCCTTGCCCTCTGCCGCCCCGGGGCATTCGTGCTCGTCCTGGGTCCCAGCACGCCGCTCAGCCCGGTGCTCTTTCGCTATGGCGCGACGGCGCTTGCGGGCACCCGGGTGGTAGATCCGGCGGCTGTGCTCCGCTGCGTCAGCCAGGGGGCGACATTCCGTCAGATCGAGGGCGTTCGAACGGTCGTGATGACCCAATCGTCGTTGCGGAGGTGAATATGGTCACGCCAGAACAGGTGCGGCAGGCCCTTGCGAAGGTGCAGGACCCCGAATTGCAGCGCAACCTCGTCGAACTCGGCATGGTGCGCGACATCCGGGTGGAGGAAAGCCGCGTGCACGTCACCCTCGCCCTGACCAGCCTGGCCTGTCCGTTGAAGGAGCAGATCCTCACCCACACCCGCCTTGCGGTGCTCTCTGTACCCGGCGTGCTGGACGTGGAGATCGAGCTGCAGGAGATGACCCCGGAGGAGCGCCGGCGCCTCATCCCCGAGCAGGAGGGGGTGGCCGCGCCCTTGAACCACGTGCGCCACGTCGTGGCGGTAATGAGCGGCAAAGGCGGGGTGGGGAAATCGCTCGTGGCCGGCCTGCTTGCGGTTGCCCTGCGCCGGCAGGGCTACGAGGTGGGCATCCTGGACGCCGACATCACCGGGCCCAGCATCCCGCGCCTTTTCTTCGAGCGGATGCCCGAGCCGCGGAGCAGCCCGATGGGACTGCTCCCGGTACAAAGCCGCACCGGTATCCACATCATGTCGATCAACATCCTGCTGCCGCGCGAGGACGACGCCGTGATCTGGCGCGGCCCGCTCATCGGCCGGGCCATCCAGCAGTTCTGGGGCGATGTGGTCTGGGGAAACCTGGACGTGCTCGTCGTGGACCTGCCACCGGGCACCTCGGATGCTGCCCTCACGGTGCTGCAGTCGCTGCCCGTGGATGGGATTGTGCTGGTCACCTCGCCCCAGGGGCTCGCCGGGATGGTCGTGCGCAAGGCGGCGCGGATGGCGCTGGAGATGCGCAAGCCGCTGCTTGGACTGGTGGAGAACATGAGCTATGTGGTCTGCCCGGGCAGCGGAGAACGCCTCGAGGTGTTCGGGCCGAGCCACGCGTGGGAGATCTCCCTGGAAGTGGGGGTTCCCCTCCTGGGCCGCCTGCCGCTCGACCCGCGCGTAGCCACGATGTGCGACGTCGGGCAGATCGAAGACTACCCGGCCGAGGAATTCGCCCCGGTGGCTGCACAGATCGCCCAGGCGCTGGGCCTGGATGCGCAAGTTGGCGAAGTGGAGGAGAACCGTAAGGAGGAGTGATGAAAATCGCAGTGGTGACCGAGGACGGCAAGACCATCAGCCCGCACTTCGGGCGAGCCCCTTACTACCTCGTCCTCACGGTCGAGGGAGGACAGGTTGTAGGCCAGGAGCTGCGCGAAAAACTCGGCCATGCGCAATTCGCCGGAGGCCCGCACGCCGAGCATTCCGGGGGCCACGGCTACGGTGCACATGCCGAAGACCGGCACGCGCGTATGGCCCAGGCGATCGCGGATTGCGAGGTGCTGCTGGCCGGCGGGATGGGTTGGGGTGCCCGGGACAGCCTGGAAGCAAGAGGCATCCGGGTCGTCACGACCGACGTCGCCGAGATCCAGCAGGCCGTCCAGTCTTATCTGGCCGGGACGCTGCAGGACCGTCCCGAGCTGCTTCATTGAAGGAGGTGAGGAACGATGCGTCGCTTTGTCTGCGCCGATTGCGGACACACCTTTGAGGTGGCCTACGGCACCGGCACCCCCGGGGCGCAGATGACATGCCCCAAGTGCGGAGGCCGTAACGTGCACCGCGCTCCGGAAGGTCGCGGGTACGCCCGCGCCGGGCGTGGCCGGCCCTGGGGACGGAATGCCGGCGCTGGCCGGGGCCCGCGCTGGCTCCGGTGAGGGCAAGGGATGGGAGCGGCCCCTGTGGGCCGCTCCGAGCGCATGGAGCGAACGGGCGATGCGCATGACCGTGGCGGACGTACGACATGGAGCGGACCATCGGCCTGGCCCGCCGTTTCCGTGTGCCGACGGCGGTCTGCCTGACCAAGGCCAACCTGAGCGCGGCACGGCGCTGGGAGGTGGAGCGTTCTTGCGCCCAGGAAGAGATCCTTCTGGCCGGAAGCATTCCCTTCGGCCGGCAGGCCGTCGAGGCAATGCTGCAAGGGGGGCCCGTGACCGCGGACGGGGATAGCCCGGCGGCGCAGGCAATCTGCCAGCTGTGGGAAGCGCTGCGGAGCACACTGGAGGGATAGCGATGTGTCAGGCGCGGGTCTACCTGGTGCATGACGGTCAGGAAGAGGAAGTGTTGCGCGATGTGATCCTGCTGGAGCGCACTCCGGAGGGCGTTCGCCTGCATACCTTTTTCGAGGAGCCGCGCGTCATCGCGGCGGAGGTGGTTCAGGTGGACCTGCTCAAGCATACCGTGCGCCTGGTGCCAAAGGAGGGTGAACCGTGACGGAGCGCGAGAAGCTCGCCATCCTTCTGCCGCACTGGATCGAACACAACGAAGAGCACGCCGCCGAATTCCGCCGCTGGGCGGAGCAGGCCGGGCCGGCCCGCGGGGATATCCTGCGGGCTGCGGAAGCCCTGGAAAAGGCCAACGACGCCCTGCGCCGGGCGCTGGCCACGCTGGGAGGACGCGCATGAGCCCGGTGTACGGCCCTGTGCCGTCCTGGCGGTTGGGACGATCCCTGGGCATCGACCTCCTGCCGGCCGAGGGGAAGACGTGCACCTTCGACTGTACCTACTGCCAGCTCGGGCGGACGACCCGCCCCTGTGCGGAGCGGGGCGAGTTCGTCGCCCTTGAACCGCTACGGGCGGAACTGGCCGCATTGGTCCACCTGGAAATCGACTGGGTCACCTTTTCCGGCAGCGGGGAGCCGACCCTGGCCGCGAACCTGGGGGAGGCGATCGCTTTGGCCCGGGAGACCCTCCGCCGGCCCGTTGCCGTGCTCACCAACGCCTCGTTGATGGTGCGGGAGGACGTTCGCCAGGAGCTGGCCCTGGCCGATTTCGTTGTCGCCAAGGTGGATGCGCCCGACGATGAACTTTTTCGGGAAATCAACCGGCCCTGCGGTGAAACAAGCCTGGAGGAGATCCTGGCCGGTATTGCTCAGTTTCGGCGGGAGACAACCTGCCGCCTTGCCCTCCAGATGATGTTCATCGCGGCAAACCGGGAGCGCGCGCTTGAGATGGCGGCCATCGCGCGTTCCCTGAGGCCCGATGAGGTGCAGTTGAACACGCCGCTGCGTCCTAGCCCGGTGCCCCCGCTCTCCCGGCAGGAAATGGCAGAGGTAGAAGCCGCCTTCTCCGGCCTGCCGGTGGTCAGCGTCTACCGGGCGGTTCGCCCGGCCGTCGCTCCGCTGGACGTGGCCGAGACCCTGCGCCGCCGGCCGGCCGGGTGAGCGCGCAAAGGCAGCCCGCCCCGCGGATTGGCCCGGGCGCGCGAGCGGCGCACGGGATAGCCGCCGGCCGGCGACACCGCCGAAGCGGGCGTTTCTGACGTGCTCGGCAAGGAGGCGATAGAGGATGTCCTACAAGAATGCGCAGCGCTCCGGGCGCGGCGGCCCGGGGGGATCGGACAGGGCCAGGGACCGGGCCGTATGGACGGCACGAAGGCCGGAGCCGGACCAGGCGGCTACTGCATCTGCCCCAACTGCGGCCACCGGGCGCCGCACGAGCGCGGGAAGCCGTGTTACGAGGTGGTCTGTCCAAAGTGCGGCACGCGGATGGTCCGGGAGTAACGGGACGACAAGAACCTTGACACGTAAAGGAGAAGGCCGTGGTGGAACTCAAATGTGCTGGCTGCGGCGTCCAAGCCTGCCGGCTGGAGCCCGGGACAAAGCCCTATCCCGCTTCGTGTCCCATCCTTTTGCAGGAAGAGGCCCTGGCCTCCGCACGGGCGTGCTACAACGATCCCGTGGAACGTGCCCTGGCTCTGGCTGCCGCGCGCACGGAGGCGGCCGGCTACTGCCGGGAGACGCGGGTGGAGGAAGTGATGTCCTTTGCCCGCAGGTTGGGGGCACACCGGCTGGGCCTGGCCTTCTGCATCGGTCTGTTCCGGGAAGCCACCGTGGCCCGGGAGATCCTGGAAGCACACGGTTTCGAGGTGATGAGCGTTTGCTGCAAGGTCGGCTCGATTCCTAAAGAGGAAATCGGCCTTGCGGATGCGGAGAAGGTGCGTCCGGGGCAGTACGAGGCACTGTGTAACCCCATCGGCCAGGCGATGCTGCTGAACGCGGCCGGGACGCAACTCAACGTGGTCGTGGGCCTGTGTGTCGGGCACGACAGCCTCTTCTTCCGGCATTCGCAGGCCCCGGTCACGGTGCTTGTAGCCAAGGACCGCGTCCTGGGACATAACCCCGTCGCAGCCCTGTACAGTTCCTACTACCGCCGGCTGCGCGAGCCCGACTAGACTGACGCGGTTCTTAGGTGTAAGATAGCACCGGGCGGTGGACAAGGGCAGGGGAAGGTCGATCGTGCATCAGTGGACCCCTGGTCCAAACAGCAATGCTCGGCAAAAAGACCGTCAAGGAGGTAACGGGATGCAAACATCTGATGGAACGCAGCGCGCTCGGGTCTGGGACACCTTCCTGATGATCCTGATCCTTGGCTCCCTCTGGGGCCTGTTCGAGGTCGTCCTGGGCGGGGCGATGCGGCAAGCCAAGGTGCCCTACGCCTCGGCCGCCCTGGTCGGCCTGGGCCTCGGGACGATGGGCATAGGACTCGCCCTGGTGCGTCGCCCGGCCTCGCTTCTGGGCATCCCGGTCGTGGCCGTGCTCTGCAAGCAGCTTGTGGTGCCCATATTGCACGTCTCGGTGCTCTGCAAGGCGAACTCTTGCCTGGCCGTGCTCCTGGAAGGGGCGGCGCTGGTGGGAGCGGTCGCGCTGCTCGGAAGAGGGCGGGGCGATTTGCAGCGGATGGCCGTGGGTGCCGCGGCGGGGTTTGCAGGCGCGGGTCTCTTCTGGGCCGTAGGCAGACACGTCGCTCCGTGCGCTTACCTCCTTTCCTTCAATTCTCCCGCGGGCCTGTTGCGCTTTCTGGTCGTGGAAGGCCTCCTGTGGGCTGCCTTCTCCGCGATCCTGTTCCCGCTCGGGTACCGCGCCGGCGAGCTGGTTGGCAGTTACCTGCCCGCGGCGCGGACCAGGCCAGCGCTTTTCTATGGCATTGCCGCGGTGGTGATCGCCGGCTGCTGGGTCGCGAGCGCGCTCGCCATCGCGGCCGGGCTCTAGGCAAGCGGGAAGACGGCCTCCGGGATCGCTTCCTGGGAAAGCACCGTAGGTGCTGCACCGATCTCTCCGCCGCTCCATCGAAGGCCGATCGGAGAACCGGCCACACGCATGGCCGGGTGCGGGCACGCAGATGGCCGCGCCGCAGGCCCTGGTGCGAAGCACGTGGATCGAGCTGGGCAGGCGATGGCATTGCCTCCGCCTACCCAAAGGCGAGAAGGCAAGATGCAACCTCAGGCGATACCGCTTCCCGAACGCTGGATCGTCACCGGAGGGCGTGGAGCCGGCAAGACCACCTTCTGCGCACGGGTGGCCGAATGGGCCCGCGAAGCCAGGTGGGAGATTGCGGGCCTGCTTTCTCTGCCACGCCCGGAGCGTGGACCGAAGGCAGCGATCGAGACCCTGGACCTGCGCCAGGGCACGCGCCGGTTGCTCGCCACCCGGGGTGGGGAGGGCGGCATCCGCTGGGGCGAATGGTGCTTCGACCCCGAAGCCCTGGCCTGGGGGAATCGCGCGCTTTCGAGCGTGCGCGTTTGTGACCTCCTGATCGTGGACGAGATCGGGCCGCTGGAGCTCGAAGCGGGCACCGGGTGGTCCGCGGCCTTGCCTCTGCTGGGAGGGACGTCCTACTGTATCGCCCTCGTGGTCATCCGGCCGGAGTATGCGCTCTCCCACTTCCTGCGATGGCCGGGAAGCTCCCTGATCGTCGTCCCCTCTCCCGCGGAGGCCGCCTCCATGGCAGACCGGTTTTTCGCCCTCCTCCGGCAAGTCCTGTACAGGCAAGGGTGTCACGGCTCACGGCAGCAACGCGCCTCGCTGCCCCTGGATGGAACACAATGCGCCCCCGGCCGTTCGGCGAGCTCTTCGGAAAACGACTTTGTTACCGGGCTCACTTGACAGCCCCTTGTGTGCGTGTATAATCAACCATAGTATATACAAATGACCGTTGAATAACGCCGCCTGAGCCTGGGGCGCTGGGGAACGAGGATGAAAAAAGCGCTTGTCGTGCCGCTGACAGACGAAGAATGCCAGGAGCTGTACCGCATCCTGCTCGACAACGACGCTGAGGCCGCGCTGGCTTTTGTCCGGGAGCATCTTCGCGGCCCGCTCCTTCAGGCCCTGGAGGGCGGATGAAAGGTCCTGATCGAAGTCCCCGGGGCGGGGTCGATGCTCGTTCAGGGAAAGCTTTTTCGATGAAACAGCGGCCTGGGACCTGTGCATCGCCTTATAAAGGATGTTCCGCGGCCTGTCGGTGCCACTGCCTGAAGGGCCGTGGCCCGGGCGTGAAGCGCCCTCCACCCGGGGAAAGGAGCCTGTGGTCTCAAAAGTCTTAGGCCCGGATCGAAAAGGAGGGAACCGAAATGGCCAAGCCCCGTTTCGTGATGTGCATCTGTACTGGCGAGTGCCCGGGTTTCGCCCAACTGAACCTGTGGCAGTTGATCAACCGTGTGCGGAACGAGCTGGATGTCGAATACGCCATCGTCCACCCGCAGCTCTGCGTGGCCGACGGCGACCGTTTCTGGATGGACTATGCCAAACCAGCCACGACCTACATCGTGGGGGCCTGCGATCCGTTCATGCAGCGCAAGATGTTCCGGCAGACCCTCGCCGATCACGGGGTCGATTTTGACCAGCAGGTTGTGCCTCTGGATCTGCGGAACATGACGACCGAGGAGGCCTTCCGCAAGGTCGCCGAGGCCGTGGACCGGGTCGTGCGGGCGGGAGGATAGCATGGGCGAGAAACTCTGGGAAGGCATTCCCCGGCGCGCGGTACCGTGGCACCCCCGCGTCGACGAAGATGCCTGCGTAAGTTGCCGTGCCTGCATCGAGTTTTGCCCGTCGGGGGTTTACGATTGGGATGAGGAGCGCAACCTCCCGATCGTCGCCCGCCCCGACGATTGCGTGGTCTACTGCATGGGATGTGCTCGCGCCTGTCCGGCGGAAGCCATCCACTTCCCGAACAAGGAGGAAGTGGTCGCACTCGTGCGGGAGCTGCGGAAAAAGTACGGACAGCCGGTCGAGCAAGCTTGAGGTGGCAAGACAGGAGGCGAGGCGCTGGCCTCGCCTCCTGTTATTCTTGTGTCATCTGCGAGGATTGCGCCTCAGGGGCCGGCCGGGCGAATTGTGTGCTTCGCACCTGCTCCAGCGCGATGCCCAGAAGCAGGATGCTTGCCGCAAAGAGCAACGCCTCGCGAAGCGGACCCAGCGTCGCGAACAGCCGACCGCCCCAGTAGAGGATGGCCGTCGGGAGCAGCGGAAGGAGCGACGCGACATCCCCTACCTCCGGCAAGAACCGTCCCAAAGCCAGCCGCCAGAGCAGGTACCCCACCCAGATCGAGGCCGGGACAGCCAGCAGGGCCAGCGCATAGAGGACGCGGTGCACCGTTGCCTTGGGGATCGCCGCGCCATGCGTCTGACGCGCAACCCGTAGTTCCCGGGCCGCCTGGGGGACCATCTCGAGCAGCCGCTGGGATAGGGGCTCGGGCACGGCAAAAGGAACCGCCTCGGCCAGCATCTCCTCCATGCGGGCCATCTGCTTCTGGAAGGCCAAACAGGAGGCGCACTGGCGCAGATGTCGTCGTACGGCGAGGCCTTCCGCCTTTCCCTCGAGGATCCGCTCGCGTACCTGGCGGCAGTCCATCGCAACCCTCCTAGCGCGGCCCGGCCATCAGGGCAAGCGACCCGCTCGCCAGCGGATCTGCCTCGGCGAGGTCCCCACGGACATCGTGCACTGGGGTGCCCATATCCTCGTCCGCGCCCAGCAGCTCCGCCAGCCGCGCTTTGCCCCGGTAGATGTGGCTCTTGACGGTATTGATCGGCAGGCCCATGATGTCGGCGATCTCGCGGTACTTCAGCTCACGGAAGTAGTACAGGATCAGCGCGGTCCGATAGGGCTCCTCGAGCTGCCCCAAGGCCTGGCGCACCCGTTCCCGTACGTCTGCGCGTTCCGCTCCCAGGTCAGGATCGGCCCACGGGGCCTCTTCGGCGATCTGCTCCAGCGCTTCTTCGCCCCCTTCCCCTCCCATCGGGCGGTGCTTGCGCCGCCGAAGTTCGTCGTAGCAGAGGTTCACGACCAGCCGGTAAAGCCAGGTCGTGAACCGCGTTTCTCCCCGGAAGCTCGGCAGCACCTGGAACAGGCGCAGGAAAGCCTCCTGCGTGGCATCCGCCGCCTCATCGGGGTTGCGGAAAATCCCCATGGCGATGCTGTACACATAGTTCTGCTGGCTCAGCACGAGCTCCGTCAGGGCTGCCTCATCGCCCGCCTGGGCGCGGCGCACGGTCTCGGGTGCAGGCTCTGCCATCGCCTTCGGCCTTTCCCAAACGTCCTTGAGATGCGACGGACGGCGCCACCGGATTGTTGCACGCTGCTACAGCGCCTTCCGGAACCCCATTTCCCGCAGCAACTCCCGCGCTACCGCTGCTTCGTCCCAGGGTAGGGCGTAATCGGCGTAAAAAATGCAACCTTCGTGGCCTTTGCCCAGCAGGAGCACCATATCCCCGGGCCGCGCCGCTTCGAAGGCCGCACGGATGGCCTCCCGCCGGTCGGCGATGCAGAGGTAATCGCGTCCCTTCCGCTTTCCCATCTCTTCTACACCGGCCGCGATCTCATCCAGGATCGCCTCCCGGTCCTCCAGGCGGGGGTCTTCGTCGGTCAGGACGAGGAAATCGGCATAGCGGGCGGCGATCGCCCCCTGCATGGGGCGCTTTTCCCGGTCGCGCTCGCCCGCGCTGCCAAAAACAGCGATCATGCGGCCCTTCACGGCCGGCCGGAGCATCCCCATCACCGTCTCGAAGGCCTCCGGGGTGTGGGCATAGTCCACGAGCACGGTGAACGGCTGTCCCTCGTCGATCCGTTGCATCCGCCCCGTGACACCCTGCATCTCCGCAAGGCCCCGGACGATCGCCTCGGGGGAGACATCCAGTGCCAGGCCCAGGCACACCGCCGCCAGGGCATTGTACACGTTGAAGGTGCCAGGAATACGGAGCTGCACGGAGAAGCTCCCTGCAGGGGTATCCACGACAAAGGATACCCCTTCCGCGCCCGGCGCGATATCTCGCGCCCGCACCTGGGCCTCCGGGTGTCGCAACGCATAGCACCATAAGGCGCCGGGCGTGCGGGCGATATAGAGCGGCGCGTGGGGATCGTCCAGGTTCACCACGCCGATCCCACGGCCCGGGCGAACCACCCCGTCTACGCCCTCTTTCCGCGCCTCCGAGAGCATCTCGAAGAGGCGCGCCTTGGCCAGCCGGTAGGCCTCGACCGTCCCGTGAAAGTCCAGATGCTCGTGGGTGACGTTCGTGAGGACGGCGACATCGTACTCGCAGTGGTCGAGGCGGTGCAGCGCCAACCCGTGAGAGGAGCTCTCCACCACCGCCGCGGTGCAGCCGGCCTCCACCGCCTGCCGCAGGAAGGACTGCGTCTCCAGCGCTTCCAGGCTCGTCTGGCGGGTCTTGTTCGGCCAGCGCCGCGGGCCGATCTGGAAATCGACCGTGGTAAAGAGGGCCGTCGTGTGCCCCGCGGCGCGGAGCACGCTTTCGCAGAAGGCGCAGGTGGTGGTCTTGCCGTCGGTACCGGTCACGCCCACCACGAGGAGCGCGCGCGCCGGATGGCGGTAGAACGCGGCCGCCAGGTCGGCCAGGGCTTTCCGCGGGTCGGGCACCCGCACCAGCGGCACGCTGAGCTCGGGCAGGAGCCGTCCGGCCTCCGCGACCACGGCAGCCGCCCCGCGCGCCAGGGCGTCGAGGATAAAGTCGTGGCCGTCCAGGTGAAAGCCCCGGATGGCCACGAAGAGGTACCCGGGCTGGACCTGCCGGGAATCGTAGGCCACGCCGGCGATCTCGGTCCGCAGGTTGCCTTTCGCTTCTGCCTCAGGAAGCTCCCGGAGTAGCTCGTCCAGTCGCATGCTGCCCCCTCAGTTGGAGCGGCCGGCCGGTTGGGCCGCCGGCCCGACTGAAATCGCATTATAGCACACGTCGGAAACGTGCGCACATCCCGCCCGTATGATATAATGTCGCGGCAGAGGTTGGGAAGCTTTCCCGGCGCACTCCACCTTCGCGAGGACCCATGGCGGAAAAAGTGCCGGTCCGTGTGGCCGTGGTGGTCGTGAACTGGAACCGTGCCCAGGACACGGCGCGATGCCTGCGTTCGCTGGAGGCCTCGCGCTTTTCCGGCTGGCAGGCGATCGTCGTGGACAACGGCTCCAGCGACGACAGCGCCGCTTTCCTCCGGGGTACTTTCCCCGCAATCGAACTTGTGGAAACCGGGCGCAACCTCGGCTTCGCCGGCGGGACGAACGTGGGCATCGAGCGCGCGCTCGCGCTGGGCGTTCCGTACGTTTTTCTTCTGAACAACGACGCCGAACTTGCCCCCGAGACGCTGACGCTCCTTCTGGAAGCGGCGGATCGCCGGCCCCGCGCCGGGATCCTTTCCCCGCTCATCCTCTACGGCGACGGCCGACGGGTGTGGTTCGCGGGCGCTTACCGGCGGCACATCCTGCCGGGATTTGCCTGGCCGGCCTACGGGAGCACCCGGCTGCCGCGCCCCGTGCCCCGGCAGATCGATTACGCTACCGGGTGCGCGATGCTGCTGCGGCGGGAGCTGCTCGAGGCGGTCGGCCTCCTCGACCCGTCCTACTTTATGTACTGGGAAGACATGGACCTGTGCGAGCGCGCCCGGCGCGCAGGCTGGGAAGTGTGGCTGGTGCCGGGGGCAATCGTCCGGCATCACGTCTCTTCCAGCCTGGGGGAATGGTCGCCCGAGAAATGGTACCACCTGGCGCGGCACATCCCGACCTTTTACCTGCGGTACTACCGCTGTCCAGGCCCGGCTATGCTGGCCTACGTCTGCTGGGTAACGTTGCGGGAGCTGCTGCGCGGCAACCGGCAATGCATCGCGCCGTTGTGGCGGGGTTTCCGCGAGGGCTGGCGGGCAGAGGTACAGGTGCGATCGAGGGGCAGCAGCACGGCTCAGGCGGATGGGTAAGGAGGTGCCGGGGGCGGAATTTCCTGGTCGATCGGCTTGGGATCTCGGACCGGCGTACAGAAGGAGTAAGGGTATGGATACGATCCGATGTTGCGTCTGCGAACGCCCGATCGCGGGCGAAGCGCGCTCGCTCGGCGGCCGCAGCTACTGTCCAGAGTGCCACGCGCGGGTGCTCCGCAACCGGAAAAGCCTCTGGTGGGCCAGCCTGGGCGGCATCGGGGTGCTGGCGCTCTTTGTCGCGCTCGTGGCCCTGATCGCGAGCCGGGTTCCTGCCCGCCCGCAGGGCGTGGGCCTCGTGCTCCTGGGCCTGGGGCTTGCGCTTGTGCCGGCTGCCCTCTGGCTGGCCGTCTTTTACCTGCAGGATGTGCAGGAGCCCGAGCCCAAGACGCTGGTGGCCGCGGTGTTCGCCCTGGGAGCGCTGCTCGCGCGCGCGGTAGGCATGCCGCTGATCGACCAGGTCTTCCGCGTGGAGGAGTGGTTTCCGAGCGGAGTGGTGTACCACATCCTGGGCGCGATCCTGATCGTGGGCTTTGCCCAGCAGTTCCTCATCTATGCCGCCGTCCGCTACAGCGTCTATTTCTCCCGGGAGTTCGATGAGCGCGTGGACGGCATCATCTACGCGACCGCAGCCGGACTCGGTTATGCCACCATGGTGAATATTGACTACGTGGTGCGCAGCGGCGGGGTCGACCTGGTCTCCGGGGCACTGCGCATCGCCGTGACGGCGATGGCGCTTGCCTCGTTCGGCGGCCTCGTCGGCTACTTCCTCGGGCGCTGCAAGTTCGAGGACGAACCGGCGTGGTGGATGCCGGTGGGGCTTGCACTCTCCGCCGTGCTCGACGGCCTCTTCACCTACTTCCGCGGCGAAGTGACCACCACGCGGGTAGGCCTGCAGGGCGGAGGCTACAACCCATGGCCGGGGCTGCTCCTGGGCACCGCTGTAGCGGTGGCGACGTTCGGTGTGCTGTTCTACCTGATCCGCCGGCTGGCAGGCCAGGCGGAGCCTGCAACGGCCGAGTGAGCCGAGAGGAGAAAGCCCATGCAGGATGTAGCTGTGCGCAGTGTACGACGGGACCGCTGGGTCAGCTGGCTGGTGATCGGCGTCTTTGGGGTCGCTTTGCTCCTGGGGTGGATGGTGCGGGTGCTTGCGGAAGGCCGCACCGTGGTTTACGAAGGGGAAGGGTTCCGCTCCCGCTACCCCGCCGGCTGGATGCGCGTGGAAACGCGCCCGCCGCTTCTCCTCCAGGTCGAGGATCGCACCGCCCAACCGTTCCGCACACGGCTGACGGTCGAACGGCGTCCTCTACCGCCCGGAGTGCCCAACCCCCTGGGAGCGGTGGAGCAGGTGCTCGTCCTCGAGCGCGGGTGGCTCGCCTACCGTCCGCTCGAGGTGGTGACCGAGACACTGGCGTTCGCGGGCCCGGTGCCGGCCCTCCACGTGACCTTTTCCTACGTCGAACCGAACAACAACCCGTTCCTGAGCACGCTGCCGGTGGTCATGATGGGAGAGGAGTATCTCTTGCTCGCGGGAGATCGGGCCTACGTGGTGACCCTGACGGCCGCCGAGGCAAACTATCCGAAGGCCCGCAGGCAGCTCCAGGCGTTCCTGCGGTCGCTCCAGTTGCAACCTTAGCCCCGGGGCGGGCAAGGAGGAAATGGCGATGAAGAGCAAACGTTTCATCCGGGCGGCCGGCCTGCTTCTCGCGCTGCTCGTCGTGGCCGCGGCGCTCGGGGTACTCCCTGCGCAGGCCCTCGACCGCCCGACGCGCCAGAAGATCATGAAGGCCGTCGTGCAGATCGTGGCGGCCGATCGGGAAGGCAAGAACCTGACGCCGAAATGGACCGGCTCGGGCACGATCGTTTCACCGGACGGCCTGATCCTCACGAACTGCCACGTCGCCTATCCTCGCGCGATGTGGAACGATCCCGAGTTCGACCGGGACGTGCTGATCGTTTCCCTCACCATCCGCTCCGACCAGCCGCCCCAGCCGACCTACCTGGCCGAGGTCGTGCAGTACGACCCCCAGCTGGACCTGGCGGTGATCCGCGTGACCCATACCCTGGACGGCAGTCCGGTGAACCGCGCGAGCCTGAACCTTCCCACGGTGCCGTTAGGCGACTCGGACGAACTGGAGATCGGCGATCCGATCACGATCTTTGGTTACCCGGGGATCGGCGGGGAAACGATCACCCTGACGAGCGGGGACGTGAGCGGCTTTACCCTGGAGCGCGGGGTCAACGGGCGCGCCTGGATCAAGACCGACGCCACGATCGCCGGAGGGAACAGCGGCGGCACGGCGGTGGACGATAGCGGCCTGCTCATCGGCGTCCCCACGCAGGGAGGAGCTGGAAGCACGGATCGGATCGTCGATTGCCGCTACATCGCGGACACGAACGGCGACGGCAAGATCGACGAGAACGATACCTGTGTCCCGATGGGCGGCTTTATCAATGCGCTCCGCCCGGTGAACCTCGCCAAGCCACTCATCGAGGCAGCCGCACGCGGATTGGGCCCGCAACCGACCCCTTCGCCTCAGCCAACCCGGAGGCCGAGCGGGCCCGCTCAGGTCAGCCGCCTCTTCTTTGCCCCGGGGGTCGATGCCTACGACCAGCCCACGACGGTCGTCGAATCGTTCCCTTCGGGGACGGAGGCGATCTACCTCTTCTTCGACTACGCCAACTTCCAGGACGGCACTTCCTGGCATCCGATACTCGTGTACAACGGCCGGACCTACGAGGATACGTGGCAAGACGGGGCCTGGAACGGCGGATCGGAGGGAAACTGGTGGATCAGCATCAGCGATGAGCCGCTCGCGGACGGCACCTACGAGTTCCAGCTCTTCTACGACGGGAAAAAACTGGCCTCCAAGAGCGTGAAGGTCGGCGGAGCAGCGCCGAAGACGCCGGCCTTCCTGAACCTTCGCGTGCTGGACGATGCCGGAAACGAGCACGTCCTCCCTGCGGGGGTGCGGAAGATCATCGCCAGGTTCGACTATCAGAACATGGAAGCCACCACGCGCTGGTCCTACCGGCTGTATGAAGGCGGGAAGACGCTGGAGACAAAGGATGGACCTGCCCTGCGGGGGAACGGGAGCACGTCCCTTTCCCTCTCGCGCTCCGGTGGCTTTTCCGCTGGCACCTACCGGCTGGAGCTGTACATCGGCACACGCCTTGCGGCAACCTCGGACTTCTACATCGCCGGAACGGCGACGAACCAGGTCTTCGGGCCGATCACTTTCGCGCGCGGAGAGGACCGTCAGGGGAACCCGTTGAACCCCGGCACGGTTTTCCCCAGCGGCATCGGCGAGCTGTACGCTTTCTTCGACTACCAGGGGATGCAGGACGGCTGGGAGTGGACGCGGCGCTGGTCGATCGACGGGGAGGTGGTCATCGACACCACGGAGCCCTGGTCGGGTGGAGAGAGCGGGAAGAACTTCTGGGTCAATGTGTACAGCAAGGACGGGCTACCGGACGGCCGGTACCAGCTGGAGCTCCTGGTGCGGGGTACGCTCGTGCAGAGCGCAAGCTGCACCGTCGGCAAAGGAGCGGGACCGACACCGACCCCGGTCCCGGCCGGCCAGGGGCTCGAGGTGTACGGCAAGATCACGGATGCCGACACCGGCCGTGGGATCCCGGGGGCGGCCTTTATCGTCCTGATGCCGGGAATCACCGTGGACAAGTTTGGCTGGACGGACGAGGAGGTCTACACCTGGGCCGAAAGCGACCGCAACGGCGCCTACGAGCTGCCGAAAGCGCTCGTGCGTGGCGAGACCTACAGCATCATCGTCGCGGCGAAAGGGTACCGTCCGGTAGCCGAGGACGGGGTGCGCATCTCGACGGACACCCGGGCAGTTCCTTCGCCGTTCGAGTTGAACGTGAAATTGCAGCGGGCGAACTGAACGGATGCCTTCCAGGGGACCGGGGCACTTCTTATGCCCCGGTCTCCTTTTCTGCAGGCGAGGCGAGCGAAAGGCTCCAGATGCGCGTTCCTCCGGCGGCACAGGCGCCCTGCACCGGACAGCCCTGGCAACGGCCCGCGCAGGCCCCCGGAAGCGACCGGAGGATCCCCCGGCCGGCCAGTTCTTCGAGCATCATCTCCACCAGGGGAGGGGTAACGCCGAGCTCCCGGGCGAGCTCCGGCACGGTGCGGGTCTTCCCCTCGCGCAGAAGGTTCAGAAGGCGGTCGAGCATCTAGGCCCCTCCCAGAAGTCGCGCCACCTGGAACACCAGAGTGGCAGCGGCGAACGACAGCACAAGCAGGAACCCGGTGCCAAAGAGCACCCATTTCCACGATCCGCTCTCCTGCCGCATCACGGTGAAGGTGGCGACGCACGGGATAAAGAGCATCGTGGCCACCAGGAACGCCAGCCCGCTGGCTGGGCTCACGGAAGCACTCAGGAGCGCAGGGAGGCTTTCCCGGCCGGCGCCGTACAGCACCGCCAGGGTCGCGACGGCATTTTCCTTGGCGATGAAGGAAGTCATCAGCGCCACAAGCATTCGCCAATCGAAGCCCATCCAGGCGCCGAGCGGTGCCAACCACTGCCCCACACGGCCCAGGAGGCTTTCCTCGATGGTGCCCCCCGGGAAGTGCGAAAGCGCCCACACGACAACGGACACACCCAGGATAACCGTTCCCGCCTTCCGGATGAAGGCAACCACGCGGTGCCAAACGAGGAGGCCGATCGTACGCAGGTTCGGGACATGGTAGAGCGGGAGCTCCATGATGAAGGCAGCGTGTTCGCCCCGGAAGAGCACCCGGTTCAGCAGGGCGCCGGACAGGGCGAGCGTGAGCAGCGAGAGGAACACGAGGCCGCCTGAGACCCACACGGCCCGCGCGCCGAAGAACGCCGGGGCAAGTACGGCCACCACGGCCATGCGGGCCGGGCAGGGCACAAGGGGCGCAAGGAGGATGGTGAGCAGGCGGGCGCGCCGTTCCTCGATGATGCGCGTCCCCATGACCGAAGGCACGTTGCACCCAAAGCCCAGGAAGAGGGGAAGGAAGCTCTTCCCGTGCAGGCCGAGCAGGTGCATGAAGCGGTCCATGACATAGGCGGCGCGCGCCATGTAGCCGACGTCTTCCAGGAAGCCCATGGTCGCGAAAAAGAGGGTCAGGATCGGGGCAAAAGTGAGCATCGCCCCGACGCCACCGATCGCGCCATCCACGATCAGGCCGGACAGCCAGCCAGGAGCCCAGGTAAGCCACAGACTCACCCGGTGGGCAATCCCCTGCAAGACCACGTCCCCCAGCCACCGCTGGATCGGGAGGGCGATGGCATAGGTCAACCAGAAGGCGAGTGCGAGCACCGCCCCCAGAAGCAGCAGCCCCCAGAAGGGGTGGGTAGCCACCCGGTCGATCCGCTCCGTGAGGGTGATGTGCCCGGCGCGGGGGCGGGCCACCGCCGCGCGCACCATGCGCCCGATCCAGTCGTAGCGCCCTCCGGCCACGGCGAGCACCGCGTCCTCGTGGCGGTGCAGGAGGTCTTCCGCCTGCTTCCAGACCGTTTCGGGCATCCGCGCCTGCAGCATCGCGGTGATTTCGCTGTCCCCTTCGAGGAGTTTCAATGCCACCCAGTCCACCGGGTAGGGATCGGGGACGTAGGGGCCGACGATCTCCTGGAGGGAAGCCAGCACCTGCCGGTGATCCTCGCGGATTTCCGGTCGGCGTGGGGCGTACGGCACCTGGCCCCGCACCAGGCCCACGATCGTGCGCACCAGCTCGCAGATCCCCTGGTTGCGGCTGGCCACCATGGGCACCACGGGGATGCCGAGCGCCGCCTCCAGGACGTGCGGCTCGATATGCAGCCCCTGCTGCTCGGCCACGTCGACCATATTCAACCCCAGGATGACCGGGGCCGGCAGGTGAAGGAGCTCCGCCAGCAGGTACAGGTTGCGCTCCAGGGTAGCGGCATCTACAATGACCACGACAACATCCGGGCGCTCGCGGATGATGAAATCGCGCGCGACCTGCTCCTCCACCGAGTTGGCAGTGAGGCTGTAGGTGCCGGGGAGGTCCACGATGCGCATCGTGAGGCCGTCGCAGCTGTAGAACCCGCTTTTCTGCTCGACGGTCTTGCCCGGCCAGTTCCCCACGTGCTGGGAGAGGCCGGTGAGCAGGTTAAAGACCGTGGTTTTCCCCACGTTCGGCTGACCGGCCAGGGCCACGGTGATCGTGCCGGCCGGAAAGGAACCCTCGCTCCCTGCCTCCGCGCGGCAGTCGCAGGCCACCAGGCTAGGCGCTCTCCTTGCCATTGCCGTTCTCCTGGCGCCGTACCAGCACCTTGGCCGCTTCCCCACGGCCGAGCGCGATCCGCGTGTCGCGCACAAGCACGATCACCGGACCGTAGCCGTGGTTGCGCACCATGGTCACCGGGGTGCCCACCGTGAATCCCAGGGCAGCCAGTCGGCTCACAAACCCTCGCCCGCCGGATAGGCTATGCACCACGCCCCGCTCGTTCGGAGCCAGGCGGCTCAATTCTACCAGTCCTTCCATCGTCATCTCCTCAACTGCGGGCTCGAAGGTTGCCGGACAGCCCGGGTTGTGATATAATTGTACTACAGGCTTTGTTAGTATAGTCTAACAAAAGATATTTGTCAAGTGCAACAGGGCGGCCCGTCGCCGGTGCGAGGTTTCGGATGGCAGAAACGCTGACACCTACGGTCGAGGATTACCTGGGGTTGATCTACCTGATGGAGCGGGAAGGGCAGCCGGCGATCGGCGCGCGGCTGGCGGAGCGGCTGGGGGTATCGCGCCCTACGGTGAGCTCCACCCTGCGGCGGATGGCGCGCGCCGGTTTGATCTGCTGGAACGAGCGCAAGGAGGTCACCCTGACCCCGGCCGGCCGGGAAGCGGCGCAATCGCTTGTCCGCCGGCATATGCTCGCCGAGTGGCTGCTGCGGGAGATCCTCGGCATTCCCTGGCACCACGTTCATGAAGAGGCCGGGCGCCTGGAACACCATATCTCCCCGGAGGCGGCGGACCGCCTGCAGGCGCTCTTCGAGCAGCCCGAGGCCTGCCCTCACGGGAACCCGATGCCGGGAACCGAAGCGACCCCGTTACCGGCGCTGGACGAGATCGGGGAAGGGGAAACCGTAACGATCGCGCGGATCGTCGAAGAGGCCGAAGAAGAGCACGACCTGATGGCTTTCCTGGAAGAAAACGGCCTGCTGCCGGGGACGCGCGTCCGCATCGTCCTCCGGCAGCCGTACAACGGGACCCTGGTCGTGGAGCAGGGCGACCGGCAGCTCGTGCTAGGGCTGTGCCTCGCCCACCATATCCGTGTGCGCCCCGAACAGGCCTGAGGCTATGGCTTCGGGATCGCCAGATCTTCCGGGCCTTGCGGGGATAGCTTGAGGCTCGGGTTGGCATCCTGGATGATCTGGTGCAGGATCTGGCAGTACTTGACCTTCTCGCGCGCCCAATCCGCGAGCATCTGCGGGGAGACGTACGGTTTGTAGAGCGCGCCCGGGCCGGCGGCACAGGCCGGTCCCGGTTCCATCTTGAAGTAGCAGGGCGCGCAGACCCGGGCCATCTCCGCGGCCTCGTAGAAGCGGTTGTACCCTCCAAACGATTCCGTGAGGTAGATGTGGAGGTCCATCGGGATGTCGATGGCCTGGCGGATCGCGGCCAGCTGGGGGAGGGATAGGTCGGCCACCGGGTTGAAGGTGCTTGCGCCGAGCGATTGAAGGACACGCGCGCCGGCCGGAGAAGCGTGTCCGGCAAAGATCGACACTTTGATGACGACATCCGGCGGCAGGTCCCCGTTCTTCTTCATCTCGTTCAGGAGCCACAGGAGCCCCTCGTCGATCGCGAGGAACCCCCGAAAGCCGAGTTCCACGCAGCGCAGGATATCCGTCACCACCGCCCGGAGCTGATCGGAGCCGCGGAAGCGCAACCCCGAAAGGCTCCCTTCGGGGGTCGCGAGCTGCCGCCCGGTGTCCCAGGCCGACCGCGGGCCGGGCGTGATGATCACCTCGCACCGCGCCTCGGCCGCCAGGCGTGCGAACTGCTTCAGTTCCGCGTCGTCGAGCAGTGTTGCCCCCATGACGACCGAGATCAGGCGATGGATGGGAACGCCCCGGCGGTGCATCTCGTCGATCAGCGCCTCCAGGACGTTGGGGCGCTCCACCCCCGAGATCTCCATCCGGTAGTGGGCCCCGTCGGGGAAGGTCTTCGTACTCGAGGGGAGATCGTACGCGTCGCTTGAGGGGATGCCCGCCCGCTCCAGAGCCCGTCGCGCCTTCGCATCGGGGAAAGCCATCGGGACACTCCTTTCTTGAGAAACCGGTCCAGGTGCGGGGCGCCGTTGCCACCCGGCCCTCATTCTACACGACCAGCACCACAAGGTCAACCGGCAGCCTCTTGTGCGGGAAGTGTCCGGAGCACCCCCCAAAGGCACAGGCGGCCGGCGAGCAGGAAAAGGGCCGTAAGCGCGAAAGGACGCAAGGCACGATCGAGCGCAAACCACAACGGCAAAGGGAGTAATGCAAGGGCTCCCCACACGAGCAGGCGCTGTGCACCTGTCAGATTGGGCCAATCCCGTATGAGCAAGAGCAGCGCCGGAAAGAGAATCAGGAGCGAATGAGCACCCGAATAAGGGGTAGAAGTCATCACCCAGACCACCCCCAGCAAGCTGCCCCTATCCCATCGTTCGTCCTC
>JBDOIE010000081.1:0-1045 GCA_041082245.1 Chloroflexia bacterium | reverse complement strand
CTCGGGGTAGACGATGAGCACCGGCCCCAGGTCGCACGTGCCCACGCACCCGGTGCCGTAGACCGCCACCTCGGTGTTCAGCCCCAGCTCCTGGATCTTCGCCTCCAGACGGCGCTGGATCTCCTCCGCGCCGGAAGCCACACATGCCGCTCCCGCGCACACCAGCACGTGAGATCTCTCGATCCGCGGCAGCTTCTGCTCGTTCGTCACCTCTGTCACTTCCATGGGACCTGTCGTTCTACCTCGCTTCGCCTGATATTCTCAAGTCCGGACGCTTCCCGGAGCCTTTCCCTCCGCGGCCTCGCGGGGCCGCCGTCTCAGCGCGTGATGACGTAGTCTCCCACCACGTGGCCGTTCACGATATGCTCCGCCACGATCCTGCGGGCCTTCTCCGCGTCAATCTTTCCGTAGCTCACCGTCTCCGATCCCGCGATGGTCACCTCCACAAGGGGTTCCTGCTCGCACAGCCCCTTGCAGCCGGTCTGCGTGACCGTCACATCCGTGATCCCGCGCTTGTTCAGTTCGTCCAGCAGGGCGCTCATCGTCTCCCGCGCGCCCGCGGCGATCCCGCAGGTGCCCATCGCCACGGTCACCTTGACGCGCTGCTCACCCTCTCGCACCTTCATCGCCTTGATGGCTTCCTCGCGCACACGCTTCAGGTCTTCAAGCGTCTTCATCCCTGTTGCCCTTTCCTTACGTGCCCTCGTCACGTGCCCTCGTCCGGCCGGGCCGCCTTACGGCCCCCTCCGGACAAACTTCAATCCAGATCCAGCGCTCCGGCGATCCCCTCCCGCAGATGCTCCTTCAGCCACTCCGCCACCGGAGGGCTGGAGAGAGGCACCCCGTCCAGAGCCGCCTTCACGGTGTCCGAGTCGAACTCGAAGCCGCCCTTCTCGGAGCGGACCCGCAGGGTGATCCGCCGGTCCTCGTTGCCTGCCGCCAGAGCCCGGATCGTCTCGTGCAGGGCTCCCACGGGGGGGCGGTCAATATGGCTCAGGCCGAACACCGCCTTCACGGTGGTCCCGCCGCCCGGTCTGCTCTGCAC
>JBDOIE010000002.1:0-1112 GCA_041082245.1 Chloroflexia bacterium | reverse complement strand
ATCGCCGCAGCGCGGGGCGGCCTCTCTTTGCTCACTTTCTCTGGCCGCGCAGAGAAAGTGGGTCGGGGGGCGGGGTGGAAAACCCCGCGACGTAGTTGTAGCTGTTCGTGTATCCCTTGACCAATGGTACACCGTTCCACGGAAGGGGGCGAGTCTCGCCCCCCTGCACCCCCCGACCAGAGGACGTTCTAAGCGGCGAACGCCCTCTGGACTCCCGCGCCTTGTGGAGCGCCGCGCTCCGCCAAGCGGACGCGGTGCGGAGCGGGCCTCGCGAACTCGCGCCCGACCACACGTGCTCGGTTGTGCTCTCTCACCTTCGAGCCCTCGCGCGGTCGGGCGCTTCGGACAACTCTCGGCCTTCTGGCTCCGCTCCGCGTCCGGCTCCGCAAGGCGCCAGTGGACGTTTGTCTGCCCGGGCAGGCGAATCGGTTCACCCTTGAGCACCGTTACGGTGCACACGAATGCACCATGCTCTGCCGGGACCCCTCGCTGCGGCCGGCCGGACGGCCACGATTGCCGGGGCATGCCTGTCTGAGCCGTCCTGCTTTGTGCACGGCGAGTTTGCATGCCCCATCGCGGTCGGACGGCCGAATCGCCGCAGCGCGGGGCGGCCTCTCTTTGCCCACTTTCTCTGGCCGCGCAGAGAACGTGGGTCGGGGGGCGGGGTGGAAAACCCCGCGATGTAGTTGTAGCAGTTCGTGTATCCCTTGACCAATGGTACACCGTTCCAAGGGAGGGGGCGAGTCTCGCCCCCTTGCGACCCCCGACCAGTGGGTACCCCAAGCGGCGGGTACCCCCTGGACCCCCGCGCCTTGTTGGGCGCCGCGCTCCGCCAGCAGGCGGCTTGCCTGCCGCGCCGAGTGAAACTCGCGCCCCGGCAGCAGTGCTCGGGGTACACTCTTCCCTTCCCTCTCCCTCGCACGCCGGAGCGCTTCGGACACACTCGGCTTGAACCGGCAGGTCTGCGCCGTCCGGCTCCGCAAGGCGCCAGTGGACGTTTGTCTGCCCGGGCAGGCGAACCGGTTCACCCTTGAGCACCGTTACGGTGCACACGAATGTACGATGCTCTGCCGGGACCCCTCGCTGCGGCCGGCCGGACGGCCACGATTGCC
>JBDOIE010000051.1:0-2904 GCA_041082245.1 Chloroflexia bacterium | reverse complement strand
CAGGACGCTCAGCGACCAAAAGATCCGCTTCATCGGGGTCCTCCTTCATCGCACTGGTTCGCCCGGCCGGCCTCGGGGGGAAAACTGATGCTCCGTGCCTGGCCGGCCGGCACTGCGGATACCTAAGAATCCCTGCCTGCACCTCCTTTCTCCTGGAAGCCGCACGACTCCCGGATCACCAACTCGGTTTCCAGCAGTATTGCCCGCTCCGGAACCGGCTTGCCCTCGACAAGGTGCAAGAGCATTTCGGCGGCACGGGTGCCCAGGCTGCGAGCCGGAAGACGTACCGTAGTCAGCGGGGGGCTGGTATAGCGTGCAAGACGGGTGTCGTCAAAGCTGACCACGGCGATGTCCTGGGGAACGTGCAAGCCTCTCTCCCGGATGGCCGCGAGCGCTCCGAAGGCAACCACATCGCTGGCGATAAAGACGGACCGGAAGGACGGGAAGTGTTCCAGCAGCCGCTCCATTGCCTCGAAGCCGCTCTCCTCGGTAAAGTTGCCGTAGGCAACGAGGCGACCGTCGAACGGAAGGCCGTAGGCCGCAAGTGCCTGCCGGTATCCCTCCAGACGGTCTGCGCTGCTCGTGTAGTGAGGTGGGGCATTCGTGATGAGTGCCACGGGATAGCGGCGCAAGCGCAGGAGGTGCTCGACCGCCTTGCGTGCTCCGCGCACGTTGTCCACGTCCACAAAGGGAAAGTCGGTACCCGGGAGCTGGCCCAGAAGCACAACGGGGAACTCCTCGTGGCGGAGTTCCGCCAGTTGCCAGTCGTCGGAGCGCGGGCCGGAGAGGATCAGCCCGTCGATCCGTTGCTCCCGCACGAGTTGCACGTAAGCGCCGGGCTGGTCGACGTTTTCGAGCGCTTCTACCAGGATGCGATACCCCTCGGGTTTGGCGACTTCGGTGACGCCGCGCAGCACTTCCGGCAGAAAGGCGTCCGCAAAGACCTGCTCCGTGCTCTGGCAGAGCACGAATCCGAGCAGGTAGTTCTTGCGGGTCACGAGCGCCCGGGCGGCTCCGTGGGGCGTGTAGCCGAGTTCGCGCGCCGCCTGCAGGACGCGCTGGCGCGTCTGCTCGGGGATCTTCGTTCCGGGTACGTTGTTCAGCACGAGGGAAACCGTGGTGCGGGAGACCCCGGCGCGCAGGGCGACCTCGCGGCTCGTTACGCGCCGTTTCCGCCGGGGCGGCAAGTTGCTCGGGGAGGGCTCATCCATCGTGCACCTGCCTGAGTAACGCGCGTGAGTAACACGTATTACCTGCTCCAATTGTACCACGTAGCGAAATCGCTGTCAAACGTGCCGGCTTCCAGTTGCCAACGAACTGTCCCATGGTAGCGAGCCGAGCACGGCGATCTTCCTTCAAAGGTGGGGTGGGTGGGCAAGGGCACTGCCCTTGTCCACCCACCCGGCACCAGGAGTTTCTGGTCCGGGCCAGTAGCGGCTTTCGCCGAGCAAGAGCGCTACGGTCGCGGGCCTCAAATGGTCACGGGCTTGTACACTCGACATAAGCCCATTCTTGCTTGGAAACCGGGCTGCCGGCAGGGCTTTTGCCGCGGAGGGGCAAGCCACTGGCCGAGCGGGCGTGAAGTACTCGTATCGAGACCACGGCTAAGCCCTATCGGTGCGGCTCACGTCCTCTATACAGCCTCAGTTTGAGCCGCGAGCCATTCTCCATCGGGAAGCTCCTGTTGCCCTGGCAGTTGCGCCGTGGTACAATCGCCGGCGTGGGTCCGCGGTTGCCTTGGAGAAGGCTATGGAAGTTGCCATCGACTATGCTTCCGCTGTCTGGCAGGGCGCCGGCATCGGCCGCTATACGCGTGCGCTGGTGCGGGAACTGCTGCGGCTGGACCGGGAGAACCGCTACACGCTGCTTTTCCCTGCGGGGTTCCCGGGCCGGCCGGCGCCCTTCCTGAGCCACCTCCAGAAGTTGCGCGAACTCCGCCCCGACGTGCGCCTGCGCCCCCTGCCGCTCACGGACCGGTACCTGGCGATCTTCTGGCAGCGGTTGCGCGTGCCGCTCCCCGTGGAAGCGCTGTGCGGCCGGGTGGACCTCTTTTTCTCCCCCGACTTTGTCCTGCCGCCACAGCTCCGGGGCCGGCGGATGGTGACGATCCACGACCTGGCCTTCCTGGTGTATCCGGAATGCGCGGTCCCCCGGATGACCTGGTACCTCCACGGGGCCGTATCGCGCGCGGCCGCCCGCGCGGACCTCGTGCTCGCCGGCTCCGAAAGCTGCCGCAACGATATCCTTCGCTTCCTCCGCCTGCCGCCGGAGCGGGTCGTGGTGCTGTATTCGGGTGTGGAATCGTACTACCGCCCGCTGGACGATCCGGCAAGGTTTGCGGAGGTGCGGGCGCGGTATGCTGTGCCAGAGCGCTTTCTCCTGACGGTAGGGACGATCGAGCCCCGGAAGAACCTGCCGCGTCTCTTCCAGGCACTGGCGAGCCTCCCGGAGCGCATCCGGTTGCCGTTGCTCGTCGCCGGCAAGCCGGGCTGGCTCTACGAGGAGACGTTCGCCACCGTGGAGCGGCTGGGGCTGCAGCGGTGGGTGCGCTTCCTGGGCTTTGTGCCGGACGAAGATATGGTCGCGCTCTACAACCTGGCGCTGGCCGTGGTTTACCCTTCCCTGTACGAGGGGTTCGGCGTCCCCCCGCTGGAGGGGCTCGCGTGCGGGACGCCCGTGCTCACCAGCAACGTCTCCGCGATGCCGGAGGTCGTAGGGGACGCGGCCGTCCTTGTGGACCCAAAGGACCCCGCCTCGATCGCGGAAGGGCTCCGGCGGCTGATCGAGGACGGGGCGTTGCGTGCCGCCCTGCGCGCGGCCGGCCCGGAGCGCGCGCGCCTCTTCACGTGGGAGCGGGCCGGCCGGCAGCTGTACGAGATCGTGCGCCGCCTGCTGGGGCAGGGC
>JBDOIE010000036.1:0-21158 GCA_041082245.1 Chloroflexia bacterium | reverse complement strand
TTGATCGGGCGGTATTGCGCGAGCGGCGCCCCGGCGGTCTGGAGCCGAACGGAGGGGATTCGCGGGATTCCAGCGCTCTTTGACGCGCGCCTCTTCCCCGCTCTGCGAGCGCTCCGTGGCGATGTCGGAGGGCGTGCGCTGCTGGGGACCCTGCAGGGAGATGAGGCCGTGGAGGTCGATTCGCCCGCCTTCCTGGGCGACATCGATACGTTCCCGGCATACGAATGGGCGACGCGGTGGGCGGAGACCTGCATCCTGTAAGGGCCGGCTACGACCGGGCCTTGGCGCCCCTCCTGGTGGTGGTGAAAGGCGGAGGGGATCTGGGGAGCGGCGTGGCCTGGCGGCTCCACCGGTGTGGGTTTCGCGTGGTCATCCTGGAGCAGCCTCAGCCCACGGTCATCCGGCGGGCGGTGGCCTTTGCAAGCGCTGTCTTCGAGGGCGAAGTGACCGTAGAAGGCGTCAGGGGGCGTCGGGCGGCGCTCGGCGAGGTCGAGGGGTTGCTCGCGCAGGGGATGGTCCCGGTGCTGGTCGACCCGGAAGCGCGCTCGCTGGGTGTGCTTCAGCCGGCGGTGCTGGTGGATGCGATCGTGGCCAAGCGCAACACCGGAACCCAGATCACGGATGCGCCACTCGTCATCGCTCTGGGGCCAGGGTTCTGTGCCGGCCGGGACTGCCACGCGGTCGTGGAAACGGCGCGCGGCCATTTCCTGGGCCGTGTCTACTGGCAGGGCGAGGCGCTTCCCAACACGGGGATCCCCGGGGAGATCGCTGGTGTGGGAGAAGAGCGCGTGCTGCGCGCGCCGGCCGACGGCCGCTTCGAGGCGCTGGCCGAGATCGGCGACCGGGTGGAGGCCGGGCAAGTCGTGGCACGGGTGCAGGGCGAGCCGGTGGTGACGCGCATCCACGGTGTGCTGCGGGGCCTGCTGCACCCGGGCCTCCAGGTGCGCGCGGGACAGAAAGTGGGGGACGTCGACCCGCGGGGCGAGCGCCGCTTCTGTTTTACGATCTCGGACAAGGCCCTCTCGATCGCCGGAGGGGTGCTGGAAGCGATCGGTACCTGGTTCCGCAGGGGTCCACAGGGAGAGGACAATGGCCCAGAAGATCCTGATCATCGATGACAATCCGGCCATCACCCGGCTGTTGACGAGCGTGCTCACACAGGCCGGGTACGAGGTGGCCAGCACGAACGAACCGCTGGACGGCCTGAACCTGGTGGCCCACGAGCAACCCGATCTGGTGGTCGTCGACCTCTGCATGCCCGGCGTGGACGGATGGGAACTGTGCCGGCGCATCCGTGCCGGACACCGGATGCCCATCCTGGTGCTAACGGTATTGGGAGAGCCGGCGGACATCGAGCGGACGTTCCTGGCGGGAGCAGACGCCTATATGTCCAAGCCGTTTTCCATCGACGTGTTTCTGGAGCGTGTCCGTGCCCTGCTGGGCCGCGGCATCCGCAAACTGAGCAGTGCGCAGGACGGCGCGCGGGCGAATAGCGCTTGAGGAGGGTTCGTATGTCGTTTCTGGATCGACTGAGCAAGGTCGTCAGCGAGACGGTGGACAAAGGAAAGAAAGAACTGGACCAGCTCGCGCGGATCAACCGCATTCGAGGGGAGATCCGCGACCTGGAAAAGCAGATCTCCGACCTGCAGGCCCAGATCCAGGCGGCCAAGCTGCAGCTGGGAGCGCAGGCGCTCGAGATGCTGCGGGCCGGCACGCTGGTCTCGGCCGAGCTTGAGCCGTTCGTGGGCAAGGTGGCGGCGCTGGAGCAGGAGATCGCTACGCGCCAGGCGGCCATCCAGGAAAAAGAGGCGGCCATCGAGGCGATCAAGGCCGAGGCCGTGGCAGCCGCACCGCAGCCCCAGCCGCAGCCGGCCGCGACAGAAGCTCCCGCTGCCCAGCCCGAGACGCGCTTCTGCCCTCAGTGCGGGGCGGCGCTCGTCCCCGGGGCAGCCTTCTGCGCACAGTGCGGCACCCGGGTGCAGTGACCCGGCTTCTCCCTCGATCCCCGGCCGGTGGGAACCCCTGGGCAGACTCTGGCCCGCGAGGGAAGCGGGATCGCCTTGCGGGCGAGGTGGGGACGCTCCGGAAGGAATGGGGCGGTCGCATCCCCATCGCCCTGATCTATCCTAACCGGTACCGCGTGGCGATGTCGAACCTCGGCTTCCAGACCCTTTACGGGCTGTTGAACGCCGAGGACGATGTCGTGTGCGAGCGGGTAGTATGGGAAGGGGGAGATGAGACCCCGCGGAGCCTCGAGTCCGGCCGGCCGCTCGCCGATTTTCCGGTCTGGGCCTTTTCCGTCGCCTTTGAGCTCGACTATTTTCACCTCGTTTCCCTGGTCCGGCGGACAAAGATCCCGCTCTGGGCCGCGGAGCGGGGGGAGGGCGACCCGATCCTGCTGGGCGGAGGCATCGCGCTTTCGGCGAATCCCGAACCGGTCGCACCGTTCCTGGATGCGGTCGGCGTGGGAGAAGGCGAGGTGCTTCTGCCCGGCATCCTGGCGGCCCTCTCTCAGGGTACAACCCGGGAGGAGACGCTGGCGGAAGTCGGCAAGGTCGAAGGGATGTACCTTCCCGTGCGTGCCGAGCAGAGGCCGGTGCGGCGGCAGTGGGTGCGCGACCTTTCGGCCTTCGCTACGACCTCGGTCGTGCTCACGCGGGAAACCGAGTTCGGGGATGTGTATCTCGTGGAGATCGCCCGGGGTTGTCGATGGGGCTGCCGCTTCTGCCTGGCCGGCCACATCACGCGCCCGCCGCGTTATCGCCCGCTGGAAGTCCTGCGGCCGCAATTCGAAAGAGGGCTGCGTTACCGCAAGCGTATCGGCCTGGTGGGGGCGGCGGTTTCCGACCACCCCGAGCTTGAGGAGATCGTGCGCACAATCCTCGAGCTGGGCGGAGGCTTTACCGTCGCCTCGCTGCGCGCCGACCGAGTGACGCCGTGGCTCCTGGACGGGCTGCGCCGCAGCGGCACGCGGACGCTTACCCTGGCGCCGGAAGCCGGGACGCCCCGTCTGCGGACGGCAATCCAGAAAGGACTGGATGCGGAGGCACTCCTCAGCGCGGCGGCGATGGCCAAAGCGGCCGGGATCCGGCGGTTGAAGCTCTATTTCATGGTCGGTCTTCCGGGCGAGGGCGAAGAGGACATCGCAGGCATCGGGGAACTCGTGCGGGAGGTGCAGGGGATTTTCCGTCCAGGGAGTGTCACGCTGAGCGTTGCCCCGTTTGTCCCCAAAGCGCATACGCCCTTTCAATGGGCCGCGATGGCACCCGCGGAACTGCTGGAGGAGCGGCTGCAGCATCTCCGGAAGGAGATGGCGCGGTTGAGAGTTGCCGTCGAGCCGGAAAGCGTCCCGTGGTCCCGTATTCAGGGGGTGCTGGCGCGGGGGGACCGAAGGCTGGCGCAGGTCCTGGCCGGCATGGAAAGTGCGACGCCCGCGGCCTGGCAGCGGGCGCTGAAGAGAGCCGGGCTGACGGAAGAGGAATACCTGCGGGAACGGGAACAGGACGAACCGTTCCCGTGGGAAGTTGTCGATGCTGGGGTGCGCCGGGAGGTGCTCTGGCGGGAATGGGAAAGGGCCCGTCGGGGCGAGGCAGGGCCGCCGTGTCCGGAGGAGCCGGAATGCCGCTCCTGCGGCGTTTGCACGCCGGACCCATCCGTCGGTGTGTCTGCATAGCGTGGCGGGCAATACCAGGCTTCGGCCCTTCCCATGCAGGAAGCCTTCCCTCCGGGATCGTGAACAAGCGGCCAGACCTGTCCCGTTTGCTACAACCTCCGCCGCATGCTAAAATAAAGACTTGTGAGGTTGCGAATGGCCGAAAGCGAACTGACCCTTTACCTGTACGGCAAGCTGCGTCGGTTTGCAAGCGAGCAGCGGCCCGATGCGGAATCGGTCGTCCGGGTCCCCGTGCGTGACGGGGACACGATCGCCAGTGTGCTTGAGCGCGTGGGCATTCCGCTGGAGGAAGTAGGGGCGAACATCTTCCTGAACCGCACCTACTCCGCCCTTAGCCGGCGCGTGCAGCCGGGGGATCGGCTGGCGGTCTTTCCGGACGATATGCAGCTGCTGTACAAGTGGTACTTCGAAAAGGCTAAGTGACAGGCACGGCCGGCGGGCCGGTATCCTGGGGGAAAGTCATGCCGAAGATCGACGTCCGCCTGTTTGCCTCGTTGCGGCGGTACGCTCCGGATCTTGCTCCCGGCGAAGCGCTTTCGCTCGAGGTTCCCGCGGGAACCACGGTGCGGGAGGTGCTGGAGCGCCTGGGAATCCCGAGGCACGAGGTCAAGACGATCTTTGTCGACTATCGTGCGGTGACGGAGCAGTATGCGGTGCAGGAGGGCGATCGGGTGAGCGTTTTCCCGCCGGTTGCCGGGGGATAGGCAAGAAAAAGACGGGCGGGGCTGCGGTCGGAACAGCCGCAGCCCCGCCGTGTTGTTGATCAGAATTTCCAGACCGCGTCCAGCATCTCGTCGGGGACGTCGAAGACGGTGTTGTGGGGCGGGAGCGGTTCGTACTTCATGAACTCGGGCACGCGGTCGTGGGCAGGGGTAAAGCCGGCCGCCAGGTTGAAAGCGCGTTCCTTCTTCAGGATCTCCTGGCCGATGCGGGTGACATCGTCGGCGGTCCAGTTCGTCCCCAGCACGCCGTTGCACTCCTCGATCATGCCCTGGAAGCCCTCGGGAATGTCGAGGATGGCAAAGGCGATGAAGAGGCAGTGGCCCGAGGAGTCGAGGAAGGCGGTCGCTGTCTGCAGGTTGCGCGAGATCTCCGCCTTGCGCTCGATGGAGAGCGGGTCCTCTTTCCCGCCGACGGAAAGGATCTCCGGGGCGATCGTGTAGCCGGCCGTGTGGTCGGCGCCCATGGTCGTGGTGGCGTAGGTGACGCCGATCCCCTTGACGGCGCGCGGTTCGTAGGCGGGCATGTTCTGGCCCTTGACGTGGGGCACGCGGGTCACCCCGAACGCCCGTCCGGTGAAAGCGGCGCCGTTGCCCAGGATGCGCCCGAGGGGCGTGCCTTTGCCGATCTCGTGCATCAGTTCGAGAGCCTTCTTTCCGTCGCCGAAATCGGCAAGGCCGGCCTCCATCGCGACCGCGAGCGTCCCGCCAGCCTCGATGGTATCCAGGCCGTAGTCGTTGCAAAGGCGGACGAGTTCGGCGATCGTGTCCAGGTCGTCGATCCCGCAGTTGGCTCCCAGTGCCCAGTCGGATTCGTACTCGACGCAGGAGACGTGTTCGCGGCCGTCGGGGTAGGGCCAGATATTGGAGCACTTGATGATGCAGGTAGGCGAGCAACCGTGGCCGACTGCCCCCGCCCCGCCGCGCTCCTTGGTGCCGGCGTTGATCGCCTCGCCGGAGATCTTGGCCGCGCCCTCGAAGTAGCCGCTGGAGAAGTTGCGGGTGGGCAGACCCCCGGCCTCGTTCAGGATGTTGATCAGGACGGCCGTCCCGTAGGTGTTCAACGCGCCGCCGGGCTTGGTCACAGCATGCGTGCGCAGCGCCTCGGAGAGCGCCTTGCTCCCCGCCTGGAAGCGCTCTTTGTCCGCCAGCGGCACGCCCGGAGCACCGGTGTCGTCGAGCACGATGAACTTCAGTCCCTTGGAGCCCAGGACAGCCCCCAGGCCGCCACGGCCAGCATAGCGGCTCGGCCGGCCGTCGATGTCGTTGAAGCAGACGCCGGCCATCGCCATGCGCATCTCACCGGTGACCCCGATCGCCATGATGCCGGCCTTCTTGCCGTAGCGGTCGTACAACTCGGGGAAGACCTCGTAAAGGCCGCGCCCGATATAGGGATCGGCCGGCTCGAAGGTCGCGCTATCCTTGGTCACGCGCAGCAGCCAGAACTTGCCTTTTTCCTTCGGCTGTCCTTCGACGATGATCGCCTTGATCCCCATACGGGCCAACTGGTACGGGAAGGGGGAACCGGCGTTCGCCTCCTTGATACCGCCGGTGAGCGGGGATTTGCCCCCCACAGAGATGCGGGCGCTCGTCGGCGCCGGCGTCCCGGTGACGATCCCCGGGGCGAGCACCACCTTGTTGTTCGGGCCGAGCGGGTGGCAGGTTGGGTCGACCTCGTCGGCAACGATGCTCGACGTCAGCCAGCGTCCGCCCATGAGCCGGTACGCCTCGGGCACGTCCTCGAAGCGGGCCGTCAGGTCGGTCATGTTCACGCGCAGGATCTTGCTCATGGCTCCAACCTCCACGCTGCAACTGGAGAACCGCCTCATCCGGTCTCGGGGATTCTCACCTCCTTCCTTACCCTAATGAAAACGACCACCCGCACTGCTCACGCAGCCGGTGGTCTCCTTTCCGTAATGGGAGGCGCAGCCGTTTCCAGCTACACCCTATCGGCCCCGGTGCATCGGGCAACTCTGCCCCTTAGCCTCCGTGGCTCGGAGACACCGCTTTGGATTCTATTATAGCGAAAACTTCCGCGCGTTTCAAGCGCTTCGCGACCCTGGTTTCCAACGAACTGTCCCCATAGTAGCGAGCCGAGCACGGCGATTTTCCTTCGAAGGCGGGCTGGGTGGGCAAGGGCAATGCCCATGCCCACCCAGCCCCGCACCAGGAGTTTCCGACCTGGGCCGGCAGGGGCTTTCGTAAAACGCGAAGGATAACGGCTACGGTCGCTAGCCTCAAATGGTCGCGGGTTTGTACGCTCGGCATAAGCCCATTCTTGCTTTGCTGGAAACCGGGGTCTCGCGAGAGTTGCGTGCTGGGGAAGGTTGTAGTATAATGCAGGCGCTCGGAACGGGTGGCCCGGGAGACGGGTACACCCGGTTCCTTGTGCCGCAGCAAGGCGGCGTTATCCTGCACGCCTTCGGACCGGGGAGCCGTGCCCCAGTAGGGGTCCTTGCCCGGGATGAAGGAGGCGGAAGACCAAAACGGAGGAGGTAGAACACACCATGGAGCAACGGGAACCGCTCGTTACCATGAAAGCCCTTCTGGAGGCCGGCCTGCACTTCGGGCACCAGACCCGGCGCTGGAACCCGAAGATGAAGCGCTACATCTTTACCAAGCGCAACGGGATCCACATCATCGACCTCCAGAAGACACTGGTCGGTCTTCAGCGCGCTTACAATTTCATCGCCGATGTGGCTGCAAGCGGGCGGAAGATCATCTTTGTCGGCACAAAGAAGCAGGCCCAAGCGACGATCGCCGAGGAGGCCACCCGCTGCGGGCAGCTGTACGTGACCCAGCGCTGGCTTGGCGGTACCCTGACGAACTTTGTGACCATCCGCAGCCGTCTGGATTACCTGGAGGAGCTGATCGCCCGTAAGGAAGCCGGGGAGTTCGAGCGGCTGCCGAAGAAAGAGGCCAAGCGGCTTGAGGATACGCTGGAGCGGCTGCTCCGCACCCTCGGGGGGCTGCGCGGCATGACCGAACTGCCGGGCGCCCTCTTTGTGGTGGACCCGCATCGCGAGCATATCGCCGTCACCGAGGCGGCCAAGAAAGACATCCCCGTGGTGGCCATCCTCGATACGAACTGCGACCCCGACCTGGTCCAGTACCCGATCCCGGGGAACGACGACGCCATCCGCGGCATCCGCCTGATCACGAGCAAGATCGCCGATGCTGTCATCGAAGGGCTCAACCGCAGGGAGACGCTCGCTGCGGAAGCGGTGGCGGAAAAGATGCCGCGTGTAGCCGCGGAACGCAGGGCCTATGTAGAGGAGGAGGAAGAGGAGGAGTTCCTGGAAGAGGAGCTTCTGGAGGAAGAGGAAGAAGACCGCTGGTAATTTAAGGAGGAACCCTTGGACGTCAGCATCGAAGCCGTTAAGGAACTGCGTGCACGTACCGGCGCTGGTGTGCTCGATTGCCGCAAGGCGCTTGCCGAAGCGAAAGGCGATATGGAGGCTGCGGCCCGCCTGCTGCGGGAGAAAGGCCTCGCCGAGGTCGCCAAGCGCGCGGGCCGCGAGGCACGGGAAGGCCGGATCGAGGTCTATGTCCATCCCGGAAACCGCGTCGCAGCGATGGTGGAAGTGAACTGCGAGACCGACTTTGTGGCGCGCACCGAGGCCTTCATCCGGCTGGCCCACGATCTGGCCATGCAGGTCACCGCGAGCAACCCGCGCTTCCTCTCGCCGGCCGATGTACCGGAGGCGGTATTGCAGGAGGAGCGGGCAAACTACCTCAGCCAGATCGAGGGCAACAAACCCCCGCACGTGGTCGAGAAGATCATCGAAGGAAAGCTGCAGAAGTTCTTCGAAGAGGTCTGCTTGCTCGAGCAGCCGTTCATCCGGGATCCGGAGCGCAAGGTCAAGGACCTGGTCACCGAGGTAGCCGCTCAGGTGGGCGAGAATATCGTCGTACGCCGCTTCGTCCGTTTCGAGCTCGGCGCCTGATCGGCGGGTTTCGGCGCCAAGGGCGGGGGCTTGCCCCCGCCCTTGCCGGAGGATCGGATGCCCGAACCGAAATACCGCCGCATCCTGCTCAAACTGAGCGGGGAAGCCCTGATGGGGCAGGCCGGCTACGGGATCGATCCGGCCGTCGTCGATAGGCTCGCGGAAGAGATCGAGGGCGCCCGCCGGCACGGCGTCCAGATCGCGATCGTCATCGGCGGCGGGAACATCTGGCGGGGGATAGGTTCGCTCGCTCAGGGGATGGACCGTGCCCAGGCCGACTATATGGGCATGCTCGCCACCGTCATCAACGCCCTGGCGCTCCAGGATGCGCTCGAGAAGCGCGGTTGCTTTACCCGCGTGCAGACGGCCATCCGCATGGAGGAGGTCGCCGAACCGTACATCCGCCGGCGTGCCATCCGGCATCTGGAAAAGGGGCGCATCGTCATCCTGGCCGCTGGCACCGGGAACCCCTACTTTACCACCGACACCGCAGCCGCGCTGCGCGCCCTGGAGATCGAGGCCGAGGTGATCCTGATGGCCAAGAACGGCGTGGACGGTGTCTACGATGACGATCCTCGCCGTAACCCGAACGCGCGCAAGTTCGATCGCCTGACTTTCCTGGAGGCGATCAACCGCCGTCTCCAGGTGATGGATTCTACAGCGCTCAGCCTGTGCATGGACAACCATATGCCGATCGTCGTCTTTGACGTGGAAACCCCTGGGGGAATCGAGCGGATCATCCTGGGCGAGCAGGTCGGCACCCGCATCGACAACGAGGAAACCGGCCGGCCCGACGCCTGAAGACGACACGCCCCCCGAACCCAGGAAGGCGCAAAGGAGGCTCCATGGTCGAAGAGATCCTCGAAGATGCCCGTTCCCGGATGAAAAAGAGCGTGGACGCTTTGCGCGAGGAGCTGGTTACGCTACGCACAGGGCGCGCTTCGCCCGCGCTCGTCGAACATCTGCTCGTCGATTACTACGGCACCCCGACACCCCTCATCCAGATCGCCGGCATCACCGCGCCGGAGCCACGCCTCCTGGTGATCCAGCCGTGGGACCTGAGCGCCCTCAAGAACATCGAGCGTGCGATCCTCACTTCGGACCTGGGCCTCACCCCCACCACGGACGGACGCGTGATCCGCCTGGCCATCCCCTACCTCACCGAGGAACGCCGCCGGGAGCTGGTCAAGCGGGTCAAGCAACGGGTGGAAGCCTGTAAGGTTGCTCTGCGGAACATCCGCCGCGAGGCGGTGGACGACCTGGAGGAGGCCAAGAAGGAGAAGTTGATCAGCGAAGACGACCTCTTCCGGGCCAAGGACGATCTCCAGGAAATGACGGAGGAGTTCTATCGCCTGGCGGACGAAGTGGGCGCCGCCAAGGAGAAAGAGATCCTGGAGGTCTAGGACGAACCGCATGACCGGGAGGAAGAAGGAGCCGGAGGGCGCGAAACGCCCCCGTCACATCGCGATCATCATGGACGGAAACGGCCGCTGGGCGCACAAGCGCGGCCTGCCCCGGCTGGCCGGCCACCGCGCGGGCACGGAGAACATCCGACGCATCGTCCAGGCCTGCGTGGAGGAAGGGATCGAGGTGCTTACCCTGTACGCCTTCTCCACGGAGAACTGGCGTCGCCCCCAGGAAGAGGTACAGGGGCTGCTGAATATCCTGAACGAGGTGATCGAGCGCGAGACGGACGAACTGCACCGCAACGGGGTGCGCGTGTGTCACATCGGCCGGCTCGAGGGCCTCCCGGAATCGCTTCAGGCCAAAATCCGCTGGGCTGTGGAGCGGACGCGGGAAAACACCCGGATGACCCTCAACGTCGCCTTCAATTACGGCGGCCGGGCGGAGATCGTAGATGCCTGCCGGCGCGCGATCGCGGCCGGCCTCGCGCCGGAGGAGGTGACCGAGGAGCGGTTCGCCTCCTTTCTCTACACCGCCGGTTGCCCCGACCCCGACCTGGTGATCCGCACCGCCGGGGAGATGCGGCTGAGCAACTTTCTCATCTGGCAGTCCGCCTATAGCGAGTTCTACTCCACTCCCGTCCTCTGGCCCGATTTCGGCAAAGAAGAGCTCCGGGCGGCCATCGAGGCGTACGGGCAGCGCATCCGGAAGTTCGGCGGGCTGCAACAGGGGGACGCGTGCTCCGACTACGCATCCTGAGCGCCCTGGTGCTCATCCCACTCGTCCTGCTCGCCGTGGGCTTCGGCGGGGTCTGGCTGGCCCTCCTGGTGGCCGCGGCCGTCGGCCTGGCGCTGGCCGAGCTCTTTGACCTCTTTTCCGCAGCCGGCCATCGGCCGGTGCGCTGGGCAGGCTTCACAAGCGCGCTTTTCCTGTTCCTCGCCGTTTTCTTCGCACAGGACACCACCGGGCAGCCGTTTTGCCTTTCGCCCGCCGCAGGGCGGCTGGGGATCCTGCTTCCCTACGACCAGCTGCTGGGCAGCGCCCTCGCTGGCGCCGTGCTCCTTACCCTCACCGCGCAGCTCCTGCGGCGGGATCGGGGCGGGGCACTCACCGACTGGGCGCTCACGCTGGCCGGGCCGCTCTACGTGACCTGGTCTCTGATCCATTTCCTGCTGCTCCGCCGGCTGTCGCAGCCGGAGGTTATGCCGCCGTTCTGGCGCGCGCTGGGCGGCCCTTCCCTGGGGACAGGAGCCTGGTGGATCCTGTACACCCTCGTGCTGGTCTGGATGTGCGACACCGCCGCCTACTTTGTCGGCATCCGCTGGGGACGGCATCGAATGAGCCCCTACGTTTCCCCGAAGAAGAGCTGGGAAGGCGCGGCGGCCGGCCTGCTCACGAGCATCGCCCTGGCGGTGGGCCTGGTGCCGGTCCTGGGCCTGCCCCTGCCGTACGGCCTGGCCGCACTCCTTGGCGCGCTTGTGGGGACGGTCGGGCAAGTAGGGGACCTTGCGGAATCGCTCCTGAAGCGGCAGGCCGGGGTCAAAGATTCCGGCCGGCTCATCCCTGGCCACGGCGGAATGCTCGACCGCGTGGATAGCCTCCTCTTTGTCGCTCCGGTTGTCTACTATTTCCTCCAATGGACGCTCCGGTGAAGCGTATCGCCATCCTCGGGAGCACCGGTTCCATCGGCCGCCAGACGCTGGAGGTCGTGGAGGCGAACCCGTCGCGCTTTGTGGTGCAGGCCCTGGCGGCCGGGAGAGATGCCGCAGGACTCCTGGAACAGGTGCGGCGTTTCCACCCCGCGCGGGCCTGCCTGGCGGACACGGAGGCGGTGGCAGGCGCTTTCCCTGTTCCCTTGCTGTGCGGCACCGAGGGGCTGATCGCGCTGGTCACCGACCCCGAGGTGGACCTCGTGGTCGTGGCCACGCCCGGGGCTGCCGGGCTGGAGCCCACGTTGGCCGCGATCCGGGCTGGAAAAGAGATTGCCCTGGCGAACAAAGAAGTGCTCGTGATGGCGGGGGAGATCGTCACCGCGGAGGCCGCTCGCTGCGGGGTCACGCTGCGCCCCATCGATAGCGAGCACAGCGCCATCTGGCAGTGCCTGCAGGGGGAAGAGCGCCGAGCAGTGGAGCGGATCATCCTGACCGCCTCCGGAGGGCCTTTCCGCACCTGGCCGCGGGAGGCGCTGGCGCGCGTGACGCCCAAAGAGGCGCTTCGCCACCCCACGTGGCGGATGGGCCCCAAGGTGACCGTGGACTCGGCCACCCTCTTCAACAAGGGGATGGAGATCATCGAGGCCCACTGGCTCTTCGGGCTTCCCTTCGCGCGCATCGAGGTCGTGGTCCATCCGCAGAGCATCGTCCACTCGCTCGTGGAGTTCCACGACGGTTCGGTGAAGGCGCAGCTGGGCTTTCCGGATATGCGGCTCCCCATCCAGTATGCGCTGGGTTACCCCGAACGGCTCCCCACCCGCTATACGGCGCTGGACTGGAAAACGGCCGGCCCGCTCACCTTCGAGCCTGTGGATGTCGAGCGTTTCCCCTGCCTGCGGCTGGCCCGGGAGGCCGGAGAAAAGGGGGGAACCTACCCTGCGGTGCTCGCTGCAGCGGACGAGGTGGCCGTCGAGCTGTTCCTGCGCGAGCGCATCCGTTTTCTCGACATCCCCCGCTGGATCGAAGCGGCACTGGCCGCGCACGAACCCGCATCCGGCCCGCTGAGCCTGGAGGCTGTCCGCGCAGCGGATGCCTGGGCACGCACCTTTGTCCGTTCCCGGGTATCCCGGTGACGCGTGGCGAAACGCTCCCTACCCCGTGCCGAACATCCGGTCTCCGGCATCCCCGAGCCCGGGGACGATGTACCCCTGGTCGTTCAGGGTCTCGTCGATCGCGGCCAGGTAGATCGGGACGTCCGGGTGGGTGTGCGATAACCGCTCGACCCCCTCCCGCGAGCCGATCAACCCCACGAACTTGATGCGGCGCGCGCCCCAGCGTTTCAGGATATCCACGGCCGCGATCGCGGAGCCCCCCGTCGCGAGCATGGGATCGAGGATCAGACAGACATCCACGGTCGGGCTTACCGGTAGCCGGCTGTAATATTCCACCGGTTCCAGCGTATGCTCGTCGCGAGAAAGGCCGATGTGCCATACCTCCGCCCCGGGAATCATCTGCCAGGCCCCCTCGACCATGCCCAGGCCGGCACGCAGGATCGGCACCAGGCCCACCGTCTCTGCCAGGCGAAACCCCTGGGCAGGTGCAAGCGGGGTCATGACCTCCCGGGGCTCAAGGGCGAGGTCCATCGTCGCCTCGTAGACGAGGAGGATCGCGAGTTCCCGCACCAGTTCGCGGAACCGCTTCGGTTCCGTCCCCCGGTCGCGCAGCAGCGTCAGTTTGTGCTGCACCAAAGGGTGGGAAGAAACGAACAGCAAAGAGGCACCTCCGTCAGGTTCTTTCTGCAGCATCCAGCTCCAGCGCGCGCCGGAGGGCGGAGAGGGCGACCTCCAGCATGCCGTCGTCCGGGGGGCGCGTGGTGAGGCGCTGGAGGAAGAGCGCCGGGGCAAGCAAGGCGCGCACGAATGGCTGCTCGGCGTAGGTGGCCCCCAGGCGCATCGTTTCGTAGGCCAGAGCGGCGACCACCGGCACGAGCAGCACCCGCGACACGAGCCGCAGCCCGAAGGGCAGGGCGCCGAACGGGGCAAAGACGAGCACGCAGAGCACCACCACCAGCAGGAGAAAAGCGGTTCCGCAGCGAGCGTGCGCCGTGCTGAAAGGGCGGATCGCTTCCACATCGAGCGGCGCGCCGGCCTCGTAGGCGTTAACGGCCTTGTGTTCGGCACCATGGTAGGCGAAAACGCGCCGGAGGTCGGGCAGCTGTCCGATGATCGCCAGGTACAAAAGCAGGATCCCCAGGCGAATGAGCCCTTCGAGCAACGTCCGCGCCCACGGGGCGAGGATGACCGGTTCCACGAGCCGGCTGAGGAGCAGGGGGAGCACAAAGAAAAGCCCAACACCGAACGCCAGGGCGAGCACCAGCACCCCGACCATCCCACCGGTTCCGATCTGTACCTGTGGATCCCCCACAGCCACGTTCGCGGAGAAGGTCAGGGCACGCATACCGAGCCACAGGGTGTCCCAGAGGGAGTAAAGCCCGCGCAGGAACGGCCAGCGTGCCAGCGAACGCGCGGACGGCGGGAGCAGCTCCTCGTGGTACACGATCTCCCCCGAAGGCGCCCGCACCGCTGCGACCATATGGGTACGCCCCCGGATCATCACCCCTTCCAGGAGCGCCTGGCCGCCGTAGTGGTAGCGGCTCACCGATCCTCCTCCGGGGTATAGCGGACCCAGGTGTCGGGCGACTCGTAAACTTCGACATAGGCCACGCGCACCGGTTCCCCGGCAAGCGCGTCACGGAGCCAGCCGTAGATCGTCCGCGCCAGGTTCTCGGTGGAGGCGTTGATCTGATCGAACGGGGGCACGTCGTTCAGGCAGCGGTGGTCCAGTCGGCCCAGCACCTGTTCGTGCAACACGCGCTTCAGGACGGTGAAATCGTAGCCCAGGTCGATCTCGTTCAACTGCTCCGTCTCCAGCGCCACGATCACTTCCCAGCGGTGGCCATGGAGCGCTTCGCAGCGCCCCTGGTACCCTCGCAGGTAGTGCGCGGCGTCGAAATGGTCCCGTACGTGGATGCGGTACATCCGTTCCTCCTTCGGCCACTGAGGCCGGTCCGTTCACGCTTTTTCAGGCCAAAGCGCCATCGCGTTGCCCCCCAGGATGGCCGCGCGGTCGCCCTCTTCCAGGGGCAGCTGGGCCAGGTGCATCAGGTAGGTGCGCGGACGGATGAGCGGGAAATCGCTTCCGAAGAGGATCTTGTGCGCTCCCACCATCTGCACGGCGAGCGGGACGATGCGCCAGCGGTAGAGGTAGGGGGAGGCCGCGGTATCGTAGCAGACGTTTTTCAGCGCCTGGGCGACCTCCGGCATCAGTTCGTAGAAGGGAAGCCCTCCGCCCCAGTGGGCGCAGATGATGCGCAGTTCGGGGAAACGCTCGGCCAGTGCGACCAGGTGCTGCGGGTGTGTGGACCCTTTTCCCCGGTAGATGTGGCCCACCGGTTCGCTCACGTGGGTGAGCAGGGGAAGGTTCCGTTCCTGCAACAGCAAGGCCAGCGGCCTCAGCAGGCTCTCGTCGCAAAGGGAAAAGCCCTGTCCGTCGGGCATCAGTTCCCCCAGCCCCTGCAAGCCGGCATCGAGCGCGCGCTCCAGTTCGCGCGCCGCTTCCTTCCCGGCCCGGGGCTGTACCACGGCCAGGCCGATGATCTGACCAGGAAATCTGCGCACGCTCTCGGCCAGGTAATCGTTGTGGAAGCGACAGAGCCCGGGGTCCCGCCAGGCGAAACCGCAGGCGACCGCACGGTCCACCCCGTCCCGCTCCATAGCCGCAACCAGCTCTTCAGCGGTCGCCATACGTGCCCGTGGGTCCTCGTACAGCTGGCCAAACCAGGGATCGCGGGTGCGGAACTCCTCGCGCCGGGCGCAGATTTCCGGGGGGAAGATGTGGGTATGGACGTCGACGATCATCTTCCACCGCCCCAGCCGACGACCAGCGCGACCGCGTGGCCGCGCTCGTGGGACAGGCTCACGGCGAACCCGGTCAGCCCCAGCTCCTTGGCACGTGCCTGTGCGCGGCCGTGGAGGAAGAGGAGCGGCCGGCCACGCTCATCCGCCAACACTTCGACCTCCAGCCACCCGACCCCCCGCCGGCCGGTGCCGAGCGCTTTCATCGCTGCTTCCTTTGCCGCAAAGCGGGCGGCCAGCTCGGGCACTCTGCCCCGGCAAAAGGCTTGCTCGGCCGGTGTGTAGATGCGGTCGAGGAAGCGCTGGCCGAACCGGCACAGGACTTCCTCCACCCGCGCGATTTCGATCAGATCCACCCCAACCTGCAGCTCCATGGCCGTTCCCGTTCGCCTACGGCCGGCCGACGCCGTAATAGCGGAAGCCCAGCCGGCGCATCTCCGAGGGATCGTAGATGTTTCGCCCGTCCAGTAACACCGGCGTGCGCATCAGGTTCCGGACGCGCGTCATATCGAGCTGTTTGAACTCGTTCCACTCGGTCACCACAAGGAGCGCGTCTGCCCCCTTGGCGACGTCGTAGGGGGTTGCGCAGTAGGTGACCCACGGGAGGATCTCTTCCGCCCGGGGCATCGCGACCGGGTCATAGGCCTTGACTTCTGCCCCAAGCTCGTGGATGCGGGTGATGATGGAGATCGAGGGGGCGTCGCGCATATCGTCCGTGTTCGGCTTGAAGGAAAGGCCGAGCACGCCGATCGTCTTGCCGGCGATCCCTCCCGTCATCTCCACGAGCCGCTGCACGAACCGGCGGCGCGCGTCCTCGTTGATCTCGATGACCGCCTGGAGGAGCTGGGGGTGGCAGTCGGCCTCCTCGGCCATATAGGCGAGTGCACGGACATCTTTGGGGAAGCACGATCCTCCAAAGCCCACGCCGGCGTTGAGAAAGTGCGGCCCGATGCGCCTGTCCATCCCCATGCCGCGTGCGACCTCCTTCACGTCGGCGCCCAACCGCTCGCAGATGTGGGCGATCTCGTTGATGAAGGAGATGCGGGTCGCGAGGAAGGCGTTGGAGGCGTACTTGATCATCTCCGCGGTGCGCAGGTCGGTGATGATCACCGGGGCGTTCAGCGGGGCGTGCAGTTCGGCCACTCTTTCCGCAGCAGCCCGATCCTCTGCTCCCAGGACAATGCGGTCCGGGTTGAAGGCATCGCTGACTGCCGAGCCTTCGCGCAGGAACTCGGGGTTGGAGACGACGGCAAAATTGGCGGGATCGGTGTAGCGGCTGAGGATTTCCGTCACGAGATCGCCGGTGCCGATGGGCACGGTGCTCTTGTTGATGATGATCGTGTAGTTATGGATGTGAGGCCCGATTGCTTCCGCGGCCATACGTACGTACTTCAGTTCCGCGGCTCCGTTGTCCGCCATCGGGGTGCCCACACAGATGAAGACGAACTCGGAGCCCGGCACTGCCTCCTCGTAGCGGGTCGTAAAGTGCAGGCGGCCGGCAGCCGCGTTGCGCGCGATGAGCTCCTCGACCCCAGGCTCGAAGAACGGGCTCCGGTTCTGCTGCAGGAGCTCGATCTTGCGTTCGTCGATGTCTACGCAGTAGACATCGTTTCCCAGGTCCGCGAAACAGACGGCCGTTACCAGGCCCACATACCCTGCCCCGATCACGCTGATCCTCGCCATCCGGACAACCTCCTACAGGAACGGATTATGGTGTTTTTCGAAGCCGAGCGTCGTTGCTGGCCCGTGGCCGGGATAGACTGTCAGGCCATCGTCCAGCGGGAAGAGCACTTCTTCCAGGCTGCGCATAAGCGTTTCCATATCGCCGCCCGGGAGGTCTGTGCGACCCACGCCCAGGTAGAAGAGGGTATCCCCGCTGAAGAGGGTCCCGAGCCCCAGGAGGCAGATGCTTCCCGGGGTATGGCCGGGCGTGTGGAGCACGGTGAAGCGGAGGTTTCCCACCTCTACCGTGTCCCCGGCGCGCAGAAGCCGTGTCGGCCGGCACGGCTCGCGGCGCAGCCCCAGGAGCGGGGCAACGTCGTATTCGGGCGCGAAAAGGAGCGGCGCGTCCAGTTCGTGCACGGCGAGTTCGGCCCCCGTGCGCCGCACGAGCTCGGCGTTCCCCACGATGTGGTCGTGGTGCCCGTGGGTATTCACTACCCGGACGATCGACAGCCCCTGCTCCCTGGCCCGCTCCAGGATCGGGGAGACCTCTCCGCCGGGGTCGATGACCATGGCCTGTAACGTTTCCGGGCAGCCCACCAGGTAACAGTTGGTCTGGAACCACCCAAGCGGCAGCACTTCCAGGAAGAAAGGTCCCATCGCGTCGCCCCTATTCGGCCCATAGTGAAACGTTCGTCACGAAACTGTTAAAGTCGTGTCCCGAGGCGAAAAGATCCAGCCCGATCAGGTACACTGGCGCGGGCCGCAGACGTGTGAGGTCGAGGCTGACGTGTTGCCAGCGGTAGTGGGGAAAGGGGATCGTTTCGCCGTCGGGCATCTCGGTGAGGTAGCCGGGCTCGGTCCGGTAGTAGAAGCCGTAAGTATACTGTCGGCTGCGCCCCTCGCCGTCGCGGTAGCGGATGCGCACCGCGAACGGGTAATCGATTCCCAGAGGACCTCCTCCGGGCAGGCTCTGGTAGTTGATGCGCAGGTCGAACTCCAGCCGGAGGACGTTGTACGGGGAAACGTCCTGGCGGATTTCCTGGGAGAGGATCCCCGAGCAGACGTCGCGCGTGCCGCCGATGCGCCAGATCCGGGCGGCCCAGACCTCCTGCACGCCAATGCGCTGCCGATCCCGGCTGAGGGCCGCGTTGACGGTGCCGCCGTCCCAGGCCTGGTCGTAGCGGAACGTCCACCCCTCCATATCCTGTGCAAAATCGCCGTTGCGTACGAGTTCCCAGCGCGCCTGTTCGATGCTCGGAAGCCGGCCGGCGTAAAGTACGATCTTTTGTCCCGCGTCGAGTGGCAGCCGCTCTCCGGAGGTATGAAGCACGACCCAGGCGCTCCCCGCGCGCACGGCTACTTCTGGAGCAGGACCCTGGCGCACGAGGTAGCTTCCGCCGGGCTCCAGTTCTACCAGGGCGTCGCCCAGGTCCAGGGAGAAGGCCACAGCGTCATATGGGCGCAGCGGGGAGACGCCGACCAGGAGCACGCCGGCCGGCATAGTGATTTGCACCTCCTGTCGTCGGGCCGTGTAGCGAGTGGCGCGCAGCCGGGTGAAGGTCACGCGGGTGCCGGAGTAGAGCTGGAGGGTGCTTCCATCCCACAGGGTGACGAGAGCGGCGGCGCCGGGGGGAGCGCTGGCCTCGACCTGCACCGTTTCCCCTTCGTGCAGCGGCACAAACTGGGCCAGCGGAACGGTGATGAGCTGCGCTTCCCCGGCACGGATGAGCGATACCGGCCCCGCGAACGCCTCCAGGGTGTTTCCCGATTGAGCGGCCATAGCGTTGGCCCAGAAGTGCCACGCGCCATATCCGATCAGGCCACAAAGGAGGAAAGAGCCCACGCAGGCAATACCCAGGACGAGCCAGGCCAGCCGGGCGGTGGCTTCGCGGGAGCGCATCGGTGCCGTCTGGCGAAAGGGCCAAGATTGTTCGGTTGTCACCGTCTCTTCCTCGGGCATCGCTCGCTCACCGGGCCAGTCGGTGCAGGCCGGCCGCACGCGCCAGCTCTACCGCTTCGCGGAACTCTTCCGCCGTGATCCGCCGCCGCAAGGGGGGATAGTCCCAGGCGCGGTAGCAGGGCCGGTACTGCGCCATCACGTTCGTGTAGGTATTGCGGGAAATCTCTTCGGCCAGGAAACGCATCACCTCCGCGGTGCCGGCCAGGCCCTCCGGCAGGACCAGGTGCCGCACGATCAACCCGCGCCGTGCCACTCCGTGGCGGTCTATTTGCAGATCCCCGACCTGGCGGTGCATCTCGCGGATGGCCAGGCGGTTCACTTTTGGGTAATGCTCCACCTGTGAATAGCGCCGCGCGATCTCCGCGTCGGCGTACTTGGCGTCCGGCATATAGATATCCACAATCCCATCCAGCAGCCGCAGCGTGGGGAGGGCATCGTAGCCGCCGGTGTTGTAGACGAGCGGGAGGCGCAACCCGGCGCGGGCGGCGATCTCCAGCGCCGCCAGGATCTGCGGCACCACGTGGGTCGGGGAGACCAGGTTGATGTTGTGCGCCCCGGCCTGCTGGAGCCGCAGCATCATCGCCGCGAGCTCTTCGGGTTCTACCTCCACCCCCTCGCCCAGCTGGCTGATCTCGTAGTTCTGGCAGTACTGACAGTGCAGGTTGCAATGCGTGAAAAAGATCGTCCCTGAGCCGCCCCATCCCACAAGCGGCGGTTCTTCCCCGAAGTGAAGGTGATAGCTCGAAACCACTGCTCGTCGGCCGGTACGGCATTCGCCGCGCTCGTCGGCCAGGCGGTTGACCCCGCAGACGCGCGGGCAGAGCCGGCAACGCTCCAGCATGCGGAAGGCCTGCTCGACCCGCCGCGCCAGTTCGCCGGTTTTCAACAGGGCCAGGTAAGCGGGCCACTCCCGCTCCGTTTCGGCTGCAGACACCATCGTCGGTTCCTCGCGGCCCGCATTGTACTATATCCCTCCGGTGCTGGCAACTACAAGCCAAATGCGCTTCTTGAGGGGCGCGTTGCCCTGTGGTAAAATCCGCTCGACCGGCTCACCCTGGGCTGTGACCATGGGAGGGTGAAAGAGGTATCACACACTTGACGCAGCAGCCGGATAGAGGCCGAGATTGACCGGCAGGCGGTGCAGTTGTAGGGCCTCAGCGATGAGGAATCGCGCGAAATTCAGCGCGGAATTGGCGGGGTAACGCGTAAGGGAGCACGCTGCTACGGCAAGACCCCACGCCCAATGGTTGGAGGCATCCGATGACATACGACCCGCATCGCCACCACTGTCGTTCGATTCGGTTGCCGGGGTATGATTACACCCAGGCCGGCGCCTATTCTGTCACCCTGGTCACCCGCGGACGGGAACGCCTGTTCGGGGAAATCGTGGGCGGTGAAATGCGGTCGGCCATACAGGGCGAAATCGCCCGTCAGGAATGGTTCCGGACGGCGATGGTACGCCCATACGTGGTGTTGCACGCCGATGAATTTGTGGTGATGCCCAATCACGTACACAGGATCATTTGGATTGTGGACCCCCGTCGGGTCGCCCCTACACGGGTCGCCGCGACGATGGCCAACGTCCCTGTGGTCCGGCACCGGGTTCCATCGGCGCCATGATGGCACAATACAAATCTATCGTGACCAAACGTATCAACGCCCTGCGCGGCGTGGCCGGCGTACCTGTTTGGCAACGCAATGATTACGAACCCATCATCCGCGATGACAGGGAATTGGGACGCGTCCGCCAATACATCCTGGATAACCCCGCCCGTTGGGGAGAGGATCGGGAGAAACCGGATGTCATTACGGTTGCCAAATAGAGGAGATAGCCTATGCAGGCCCTGCAAGACCTGCGCAACATCCCGAAGATCATCGCCAGGACAGGGAAGCGCTCCCCGCGTCGGTCGCTCAGTGTGTGAAAGCCCCGCGTACGGGATTACCCTTTTCCCCTCTGGTCAAGTCGCTCTGGCCCCTTGGGGGCGAAAAGCAGCCGACGGAGCAACACGATCAGCGCTTGCTCATCCGCGAACGATAACGCCTCTCCTTCCGGCAGGGGCTGGAGGAGTCCCCGCAGGATCTCCGGGCCGGCCGGATCGACCCACAGACGCAGGAGAAAAATCCGTATGGTCCCCAAGGTTCCTCCTGGGAGAAGCTCTCCATGAAACGGGCACACGGGCCATCCAGCCGGTTCCTCCGGGCAGGCACCCTGGGGGCAGGGCAA
>JBDOIE010000023.1:0-3352 GCA_041082245.1 Chloroflexia bacterium | reverse complement strand
CAATGCGCTGGCGCAGAGGTTGAATCGAGGGGGAAGCGGTCCGCACTGTCAGCACTCATCGGGGTCCGTTTCGTGTCCGATCTTGGCGCCGATCAACGCGCCGGCTACGACACCCCACGGCCCAAACAACGCCCCGGCCGCCGCGCCGAGAATCCCCCAGGCCAGGGCGGCAGAATTCTTGGCCTCGATCCGACGTTCTCGGGAAAGCGGAGCTCTACGCCTGCCATGCCAGGCCCGAGCGGTACGCGTGCTCACGGTCGATTTTTCCAAGTTGCATCCGATGCAAGCGGCATAGAGGTTGTTCCCATGGTCCGTGCCGCCTCTTGCCCGCGGCCGCGAATGCTCCACGTGCCACGCCCCTCTCTCGCCGTACCGGCCGTAGTTCTTGAAAGAGAGCTTCTTGCAGCAGATGTGACAGTATCCGGACGTTCGGTCGTAAATTCTGTTCAGCTGATCGTCCGTGTATTTCATCGGTCAAGTACTGCTGCGTTTGCGGGTTACCAAACCGGGCAGTGATCCTACCTTCATATTCTACGCCGGAATGGCGCGAAATAAGGTGAAACTCCCCCGCGCTCCGCCCCGTTTCACCGATAGACACTAGCACAATTCCGCGTAATCTTTCGGTATCTGGCCCAGCCGGCCGCTGTCCACGGTCGCATCCAGTTTCCCGCAGGCCATCCCGGTTGCGGCTCCCAATGCCACCGCAAGCGCCGAATCCAGATCCCGTGGAATTTCTTGAGGCGGATATCTGCGCACTGCCCTCTGTCCTTCAGCAGATCGTGGAAATGGCGCATCTGCGAGATCCGTCCACTGGAACCTATGCCCACCCGGCCATCCCCAGCCGATCCCGAGCGGAAGCGGTCCAGGACAAGTTGCGCCGGTTACACGAGCGCGCCTTCCGCCACTGGCTCCAGATGGGGCTAGAGGCAAAGAAGGCCGATTTCGACATCTATCTGTCTGGTCTCAGCGTTCCTCGGACGAAAGTCCTCGAAACCTGGCGTAGCCTAGAACCGTACCGCTGCTTCGCTCCTGCGTCGGCCAGCCCCGCCGAGCGGGAATTGTTCATTAGCGATATGGAGATGTTGCTCCTGTCCGAGCAACACGCGGAAGATCACAGCCAGACGCCACAATCAATGGCAGGTCTCGAACCTGCCCATGGCGATGAGATCCTGACACTCAAGGAGGTGGCCGCAAAGCTCCGCGTGGCCGCGAGAACGCTGCGGCAGTGGGCGGAAGTGGGCATCATCCCCGCCTTCAAGCTGGGACGGCAGTGGCGATTTCGCCGAACAGATATCGAAAACTGGCTCCGAGGCGGCGCGGACCGCAGAAAAATCGATGGCTAGCGGCATTTACGGCATTAGCGGCATCTACGGCATACAGATTGACGGTTTCTGGGTTAGGGTACTGCTGAAAGCCGACTCCATGCACCTGACTTCATCCACGCGTTCTTGGCAATCCTCTCTGGGGCAACCAGGCTACTTGATGTCCTCTGGTAGAGACAAGGCACGTGGACTTCATGGCTCCTGTGCCGCAGGTCGGCCAAGTCACTCAGGTGTTTCGATGAAGGAAAGCCCCTCCTGCCACGCAATTGCGGGTAGCTTCTGGTCGATTTGCCGAGAGCCCCAATCCGCCGTTCGGGACCGTCTCGGGATTCTGGGTTCAGTCAGGAAATTAGTGGGCAGCTTGGAGGAACTATGAGGATGCATTCAGAATACCAGTCCACCCTGAATCTGTTGATTCGCGCGATGGCAACCAGCATCACGCTGGGAATGCTTGCTCTGGCCCAGGAGTCGGACTCGCTCTTGGAACGTGTTGCACCGTTCTGGCGAATCGGGGCGGGCTTTGAGACTCGCCTGATGCTGAACAACACGCAAGCGGCTCCGCGTATTGTGCGTTTCGAGGTGTTCGATTCTAGTGGACGGCGAATCCCGGCCCGGGAGTTGACCCTGGGTCCGCTGGAAAGCACCGAGGTCGACTTGGGCGATCTCACGGGCGGACGCAACGGGTACGGCCAGATCTCTCTCCGCCACGACGGCCGCCCGCTGGAGGTCGCGGCGCATGTGATGGTCATGCATCGCGGGCGCGGTCTGGTTTTCGACGAGCACTTCCAGATGCGAAGCCAGTTCCTTGGCAGCCGCCTTGTCGGGACGTCCGACCTAGGCGTCAACTCGGCCGCTTCTTTGCTGGTAGTAGCCAACACTGGCGGCGAACGGCGGCGGGTGACGGTTCAGGCTGTTTCCGGCGGACGTCGCGGTACAATGAACCTGACGCTCGGGCCGCACGAGACGCAGACCGTTCCTTTTGGCGCTCTTTTCCGGGAACCGGAATCCGCTGGGCGGAATCCAAGCGATACGGCAGTGGCAATCGAGGTGGAACACGACGGTGCGAGGGGAGAGGTCCTTGTCCAAGGGCTGCTCATGGGGCCCCAGGGTTTGGCGGCGAACATGCGTATTGCCGACCGGGCGAAGCTGGTGTCACGTCGCGCGCTGAGTCCCGTGTTGAGGCTACACCCGGGCCAGCGATCCCGATTGGCACTTTACAACCTTGGGTCAGCCCCGCTGTCAGTAAGCCCTGTGGTCCGTTACAGAACCGGAAAGTTCGTTGGCCGTTTGCCTCTGGCGCCGCTCGCTTTGGCGGCCCGTGAGGTGCGGGGCGATGAGCTGACTGCCGCTTTGGCTGCCCTGCCTCCAGGCGCTGAGGATCTTGGGTTGTCGCTCGAATACGAGGGCGCGCCGGGGAGCCTTGTGGCCGAGGTATTGATGATCGATCCGCGGAGTGGCAATGTGGTCCCGGCTAGTCCGAAGGACGTCGAGGGAGAAGGTTCCGCCGGCATGACATTCGCGTGGCGGTTGCACGATACCTCCAGCACCGTGATCGCTCTCGCAAACCCGAGCGCCGACAAGGAAATACCCGTCCAGCTCATCCTCTTTTTCGATGGCAAGACCTACGCTTTAGGTGGAGTTGGATCCCTTCAGCCTGGAGAAGTCAGACACTTCGACATCCGCCGGCTGAGGGACGAACAAGTACCCGGTCAGGGTGGCGTCCTGATCCCGCCCGGGGTGATGAAGGGACAGGCGAAAGCGCTTGTGCGCAACGAATTGGGCCAAAACTACAAGATCCTCGGCCAGGCGATCTCCGTGGGCACGCAGGGCCCAACGCCAGGGTCGCTCGGCTGTGCGCTCTGCCCTCCGGACCCGAGCCATGTGGTGTTGAGCCCGGGCAGCTTTACCGGCAACGTCGGGACAAACCAGCAGATCTACCCGTGGATCTATTGGAGTGATCAGAGTTCGTTCATCAACAACAACCCGTACGCGATCGACTGGTATCCCGCGAACTCGAGCGTGGCCACGGT
>JBDOIE010000238.1:0-1971 GCA_041082245.1 Chloroflexia bacterium | reverse complement strand
CCCGCGCGCAAGCGCGAGGGCAAGCCCGGGGGGGAGGGTGGCGGCGCGAGGGAAGGGTGTCGAAGGGTTGGGGAGGTGGTGTTTTGACCGCTTGGTCGCAGCCCTTCGGGCTGCTCCCGCGCGGCTCTGTTTGGTGCGATTTCGGTTCGTTTCGCAAAATTGCGGTTTGGGGGGGTGACGGGTGTTGCAGCGGAATGGTTTGCGGGGCGGGAGGGGGCGCGGTTTGGATGCACGCTCTGGGCAAGCAAGAAGGGTAGCCGTCGTGGGATTGCGGCGGTACGGTCGCGCCTGCGGCGCGATGGGGGGTGTCGGAAGGGTTGGGGAGGTTGTGTTTTGACCGCTTGGTCGCAGCCCTTCGGGCTGCTCCCGCGCGGCTCTGTTTGGCGACGGTTGCGCCTGCGGCGCGAGGGGGGGGTGTCGGAAGGTTGGGGAGGTTGGGTTTTGACCGCTTGGTCGCAGCCCTTCGGGCTGCTCCCGCGCGGCTCTGTTTGGTGCGGTTTCGGTTCGTTTCGTGAAATTGCGGTTTTGGGGTTTGCCGGGTGTTGCAGGGCAGGCGGGGGCGAGGTTGGGATGCAGCCGCTGGCCGAGTGAGAGGGGAAGTCTGTGGGGGTTTGCGGCGGTACGGTCGCGCCTGCGGCGCGGGGGGAGGGTGTCGAAGGGTTGGGGAGGTTGGGTTTTGACCGCTTGGTCGCAGCCCTTCGGGCTGCTCCCGCGCGGCTCTGAATCCGTTCAATGCTTGCCGGGTCAGTCGATGAAGCCGCGCCAGGTGTTGCCCTTCTGGTCTCTCAGGATGACTCCGTAGCCGTCCGACACGCCCGTGATGTAGTCGCCGTTGGAAGACCGGAAGCGGTAGCGGATGGTGTCATCGGGCTGCCGCTCGGCGACGCCGCGCCACTCGTTGCCGAATTCATCCCGCAGGTGGATGTAGTCCCCGTCTCCCGGTCCCGCGACAACCCGGTTGGAGCTGTCGTGGAAGTGGAGAAATCCGCTCTTGACGCCCGAGTTGGCTCTCCTCCGCCGGTAAATCATAGCCCATTATGATTATCGACCCGGACCGGCCCGGCGGCCATCGGGTTTTTTCCCTAGGCCCCAGCCTGCGATGACCATTCCGCCCTGCGAGGGGGTGCGGCGGGCGGCGCGGTTCGGCTACTTTGAGAAGCGTCGGCCATGAGAGCGGTGATTCAACGGGTTTCGAGCGCGAGCGTGACGGTGGACGGGACAACCGTCGGCCGGATCGGTCCGGGACTGCTGGTGCTGCTGGGCGTCGCCAGGGGCGACACGGAGCAGGACGCCGCGATGCTGGCGCGCAAGATTGTCGAACTGCGGGTGTTCCAGGACGAAGCGGGGAAGATGAACCTGAGCGTCAAAGACACAGGGGGCGCGCTGCTGGTGGTGTCGCAGTTCACGCTGTGCGGGGATACGCGCAAGGGCCGGAGGCCGAGCTTCGATCTGGCGGCGCCGCCGGAGGAGGCGCGGCGGCTGTACGGGAAATTCGTGGAAGCGGCGCGCGCCGAGGGCGTGCCGGTGGAGACGGGGGTGTTTCAGGCGATGATGTCGGTGAGCCTGGTCAACGAGGGGCCCGTGACGTTTCTGGTGGAGAGCCGAGATCCCAGTCGAAGCGGCGGATGATGCCGTCGATGGGGCCGTCGGCCACGATGCGGCCGTGATCGAAAAAGACTGCGCGCGGGCAGAGGGCGCGGGCGAAGGCGGCGTCGTGGGTGACGACCAGTTTGGCCTGCGGCAGACTCTTGAGCAGTTCGAGCAGGGCGCGGCGGGCGGGGGGATCGAGGTGCGTGGTGGGCTCGTCGAGGATAAGGACTTCCGGCTCGACGGCGAGAATGCCGGCCAGAGCCACGCGTTGCTTCTCGCCGCTGCTCAGGTGGTAGGGGGCGCGGTCGAGGTCTTCCTCGATCCCGACCAGGGCCAGAGCGCGGCGGGCGCGCTGTTCGGCTTCTTCGCGCGAGAGTCCTG
>JBDOIE010000231.1:0-11265 GCA_041082245.1 Chloroflexia bacterium | reverse complement strand
TTTTTACCTGCCTTTCTGGACATGGCCAGGGATCGCCGACACCTTCCTCCGCCGGGTCGATATGTTCCGTATGACGGTGGTCAGTGTGGCGAAGGAAGCGCTGCAGTACTCCATCGGCGAGGAACGGGCCATGGCGGTCACACGCTGGCCAGCCATGGGGTTGTTCGTCCTCTCTTACCTGCTGCTCCTGGTGCGCCACACCCTGGCCTCGCAGTTCGAGGCACTTCCTCTCCCCAGATGCCTCCCTGCGGGATGGCGGGAAGCGCTGGACCGCCGTCTCCAGGGATGCCGGGCTTCCTGGCGCACCCGACCCTGGGAGACGTGCGCCCAGGCGGGGATGGTCGCCTTCTTTCTGTACCTCCTCCTGGGCAACTTCTGGTTCTGGCCGTGGTATCTGATCGTGCCGATTACCCTGGTTTCTCTGGCGGGGGACGAACGCTTCCCCTGGCCGGTGCTGCTGGCATCTTTTGGGGGAGAGCTTTCCCACCTGGCCTGGCACTTCCTCTGGTACTGGTGGGGAATCACCTGGGACACGACCTACCAGCTGGACGCGCTGGTCGTCTTTGCCATGGTGGTACCGGCCCTGACGCTCTATCTCGTCCGGGCCCGCCGTTCCCGCGCGCCCGATGATGTTTGCGCACCCCACCGTTTTCTGGTATGATGCAGCTCGTGAAACGGTTCCCGAGCTTGCGGGAGGCAACGTCGTCTCCCACACACGAGGAGGTGGAACGCTGGCCTCTCCGTCCACAGCGGCTCCGATGCACATCCCCTTGTGCTGCGTCTTTCCGCGCAACAGCAGAAAAGGAGGTCCCCTATGATCCGTGATGTCGTCATCGTGAGTGCCTGTCGCACGGCCATCGGCAAGTTCGGCGGCACGCTTTCCACGATCCCTGCACCGCAGCTGGGCGCGGTGGTGATCCGGGAGGCGATCCGACGGGCCGGGATCGAGCCCGCGATGGTCGACGAAGTCCTGATGGGATGCGTCCTTCCGGCAGGCCAGGGGCAGGCGCCCGCACGCCAGGCTGCGATGCAGGCCGGCCTTCCGCCCGAAGTCGGAGCAACGACCATCAACAAGGTCTGCGGGAGCGGTCTGAAGGCGGTGATGCTCGCCGCAGCGATGATCCAGGCCGGAGATGCGGAGATCGTCGTCGCAGGCGGCATGGAGAACATGAACCTGGCGCCCTTCTACCTGCCGCGGGCGCGCACCGGTTACCGGATGGGTGGGATCGCCAAAGGACAGGCCGGCGCCGTTCCCGACGGCCTGGTGGACGGGATGGTGCTGGACGGGCTGTGGTGCGCTTTCGCGAACCACCACATGGGGTCGTCTGCCGAGTGGGTGGCACGCAAATTCGGCCTGACGCGCGAGGAGCTGGATGAATACGCTTACAACAGCCAGCGCAAGGCGGTAGAAGCGCAGGACGCCGGCCGCTTCAAGGCCGAAATCGTGCCGGTGGAGATCCCGCAGCGCAAAGGGCCGCCGCTCCTCTTCGATACCGACGAGTGCCCCCGGCGGTACGCGAGCAAAGAGGAGGCCATGGCCCAGCTGAGCAAGTTGCCCCCGGCCTTCGAACCGGACGGTATCGTTACCGCTGGAAACTCCCCTGGGATCACGGACGGTGCGGCCGCGCTGGTCGTGATGAGCGCGGAGAAAGCCCACGAACTCGGCATCGAGCCGATGGCGCACATCGTCGCCTATGACCAGGCCGCGGTGGAGCCGATCGCCCTCTTTACCGCGCCGATTTACGCCGTACAGAAGGTGATGCGCAAGCAAGGGGTGACGATCGACCACTACGACCTGATCGAAGCCAACGAGGCGTTCGCGGCCCAGGCTGTAGCGGACGGGAAAGCGCTCGGCTGGGATTGGAACCGCGTCAACGTGAATGGCGGGGCGATCGCGCTGGGCCACCCGATCGGCTGCAGCGGGGCACGCATCCTGGTGACACTGCTTTATGCGCTCAAGGACCGCGGCCTGCGCACGGGGATCGCCACACTCTGCCTGGGGGGCGGGGAAGCGGTGGCGTTGAGCGTGGAGATGGCCTAGCGCCGGAGCAGCGGCATGGACCGGAGCAAGGAGCGCGCCATCGGGCTTCCTCTGTGGGTTCTCCTCCTGGGGCTGGGGGTACTCCTGGAGGGAGGCCTGGTCGCGCTCCTGCTCCTCGTTTACCGCTGGCCCGAGCCGTTCGACAACATCTACGGTTACTTTCCGGGCACCCGGTACTTTTTTGCGCGCGGGTGGGGAATTGTCCCACCCGCGCCCATTTCCTCCGGTACGTTCTCGTGGGCGTTCGCGGCGCTCTGGGTCGCGCTGAACGGCGTCTGGCTCGGGGCTTTTCTGCTCGCCCGCCGCGCGCGCTGGATCGGGCGTCGCGTCTGGCCGCTCGTCCTCGGCTGCGGGCTGGTTTTCGAGGCGACGCTGGTGCTCGGGATGCCCCCGCTCCTCAGCACCGACATCTACAACTACCTCGCGTACGGCCGCATGGTCGCCGGCTACGGGCTCAATCCGTACGTCGTGCCGCCCTCGCAGATGGGCTCGGACCCTGTGCTGGCTTTCCCCCTCTGGAACATCGTCACGCACTACGGACCGGTTTGGACCGGCCTGGAGGCCGCTGTTGCCCGACTGAGCGGCCCGGACGGGGTCTTTCCTGCGCTGCTCCTGTTCAAGGGGTGTGCTGCGATCGGCCACCTGACGATGGCCGGCCTCGGCTGCTTGCTAGCCGCGCAGCAGGGGCAAACCGAGGCGGCCGAAGCCTTGCTCCTTCTGGGCTGGAGCCCGCTTTTGCTCGTAGAGGGGGCAGGCAGCGGGCACAACGACCTCCCGATGATGGCGCTTGCTATGGCCGGGCTCCTTGCGTTCCGCGCGCGCCGACCGTGGGCCGGCTACCTGTTGCTCCTCCTCTCCGCTCTGGTCAAGTACGTTACCCTCCTGCTGCTCGGGTTCTACCTTCTCGCCTGGATGCGCCAGGAAGGAAGCGCTGGACGACGTTTGCGCCTGCTAGCCGCCCTCGCGGGCGTCGGACTGGTCCTGCTTGCTGCCGCGTATGCGCCTTTCTGGGAGGGCCCCGCAACCGTCCTGGCCGGCATCGGCGAGGAGACGACGCACCTGATGCTCAGCCCGGCCGCCCTGCTCCACGTGTCCCTGCAACGACTGTGGGCACATAGGGCGTGGATTCGGCCTGAAGCGGTCATCCAGTGGCTGCAGAAAGGCGGCTTGCTCTTGCTGCTGGTGTGGCAGGGCATCCGGCTCTGCCGGCGTCCGGGGCCGCTGTGGGAAGAGGCCACGGCTGCCTGGAACACCGTGTCCCTGGTGTATGTGACCCTGCTGCACAACGCCATCTTTCCCTGGTATTTCATCTGGCCCTACGCCACTGCGACCACCCAAACGACGCGGCCGGCCGGGCGCCGCGTGGCGCTGTGGAGCGGGGCCCTTGGCGCCCTGGCCGTCCTTTTCTATGCGCTTCCACTGTGAACGGGCGTTCGCTGGAATAAGAAAGGAGGAAGACGATGGAGATTCGCCAAGTTGCGGTGATCGGTGCCGGGACGATGGGGCGGGGGATCGCCCAGGTCTTTGCCCAGAACGGCTACGAGGTGACGCTCGTAGAGGTGCTCCCCGAGCAGCTCGAAGGAGCGATCGCATCGATCGGCAAGTTCCTCGCGCGCAGCGTGGAAAAGGGAAAGTTGACCGAGGAGGAACGGGCCGCTACGCTCGCCCGCATCCACCCGGCCGGCCAACTGGAAGCAGCCAAAGAGGCCGATTTCGTGGTGGAGGCGGTCACGGAGAACGCGGAGCTCAAGAAGCGCATCTTCGGAGAGCTGGACGCGCTGTGCCGCCCCGAGGTGATCCTGGCCTCCAACACCTCCTCCATCCCCATCACGCTGCTCGGGGCGGCAACGAAACGCCCGGATCGCGTGATCGGCATGCACTTTATGAACCCGGTGCCGCTCATGGTGCTCGTGGAGGTCATCCGCGGCCTGGCTACCTCCGACCAAACCACGCAGACAGTCGTGGAACTGGCTCGCCGGCTGGGCAAGACCCCGGTCGAGGTGAACGACTTTCCAGGGTTCGTCTCCAACCGCATCCTCCTGCCGATGATCAACGAGGCCATCTATGCGCTCATGGAGGGGGTGGCCACCAAGGAGGCGATCGACCAGGTGATGATGCTCGGAATGAACCACCCCATGGGACCCCTGGCGCTGGCGGACCTGATCGGACTGGACGTATGCCTGGCGATCCTGGAGGTGCTGCACCAGGGACTGGGGGATCCAAAGTACCGCCCTTGCCCGCTCCTGCGCAAGTACGTCGATGCGGGCTGGCTAGGGCAGAAGACCGGGCGCGGCTTCTACCACTATGCCGCCGGCGAGCAGCCGCCCAAGCGCTAGGCGAGGGGGCGGCCGAAAGTCCCCTTCCGGCCGCCCTTCCCCCCTGAAGCCGAGGAGGAGCGATGGACCTCACCTTGACCGAAGAACAGCAGATGATCCAGCAGATGGCGCGCGACTTTGCCCAGAAGGAACTCGCCCCTCGCGCAGCCGCGTTGGACGAAAGCGGCGAGTTCCCCTGGGATACGCTCCGCAAGATGGGCGAACTGGGCCTCCTGGGGCTGACCGTGCCCGAGGAGTACGGCGGGTCGCTTGTGGATACCGTTTCCTACTGCCTTGCGCTGGAGGAAATCGCCCGCGCTTGCGCCTCGACCTCGCTCATCATGGCGGTCCACTGCACCCCCTGTTGCTACCCGATCGTCCGCTTCGGTACCCCCGAGCAAAAGGCGCGCTACCTGCCTCCGCTTGCGCGGGGGGAGTGGATCGGAGGCTTTGCGCTCACCGAACCCGGTGCGGGGTCCGACGCTGCAGCGATCGCCACGACCGCCGTACGCGACGGCGACTCCTATGTGCTGAACGGCGTCAAGACCTTCATCACGAGCGGCAACCAGGCCCGCCTGATCGTCCTCTTTGCCACGGTCGACCGTTCCAAGGGGGCAAAAGGGATCACCGCCTTTCTCGTCGACACCCAGCGCCCCGGGTTTCGTGTCGGGACGATCGAGAAAAAGATGGGCATGCACGCCTCCCACACCGCCGAAATCGCGCTGGAGGACTACCGCCTGCCGGCCGAGGACCGGCTAGGAGAGGAAGGAGAGGGGTTCCGCATCGCCATGGCCACCCTGGACGCCGGCCGTATCGGGATCGCGGCCCAGGCGGTAGGGATCGCCCAGGCGGCGTTCGATGCCGCCCGGCGCTATGCGCAGGAACGGGTGCAGTTCGGCCAGCCGATCGCCCAGTTCCAGGCCATCCAGTGGATGCTCGCCGACATGGCTACCCGCATCGAGGCTGCGCGGCTGCTTACCTGGAGCGCGGCGCTGAAAAAGGATCGCGGGGAGCGACACACGAAGGAAGCGGCGATGGCGAAACTGTTCGCTACCGAGGTGGCCTCCTGGGTCTGCGACCAGGCCCTGCAGATCCACGGCGGCTACGGCTACAGCCGCGATTATCCCGTAGAGCGCTACCTGCGCGATGCGCGTGTCACCCGGATCTACGAGGGGACCTCGGAGATCATGCGGCTGGTGATCGCCAACCAGCTGCTGCGCGAGGCCTAGGCTCCTGTTATGGCCGGTGTGCCTCCTCCACCTGGAGGACCACGTTCCTCCCGTCGCAGCCGGCCTCGCTGAAGCGGAACAGCACCTCCCACTCCCCCTGGGGGAGCAACCGATCGAGCTCCACCAAAGTATCCACGGAGAAGGCCCAGCCTCCCTTCACCTCGAGGCGCGTCCGGAAACGTGGGGGGCGCAGGCGGTGGCCGAACGGCCCGATCGCGCGCCCGTAGAGGTAGGCGGTCGCTGGGTCCAGCCTCTCCAACAGGATCGGCTCCGGTTCGGACCCCGGCCGCCAGGGCGGCAGGCGGCTTTCCCAGCGCCGCACGGCTTCGAGGAAGGCACCCCGATCCTCTGCCCGTATCGAACCGCCGATCGCCTGACGGTGCCCGCCCATGCCGATGGTGAGCCCGCGGATTTCGGGATCGTTCAGCATCGACTCGAAGGAAAAATCGCCGCGGGCGCGCCCGGAGAAATTGATCCGTTCGCCGGCCGGCCGCAGCACCAGGGTAGGCCGTCCGGTCACCTCCGCCAGCCGGGACGTCAGTGGCCCCTCGATCTCCGAGAGCGTCTCATCGGGTACCCGCACCTCGTAGATCAGGAGCCCCGGCCGGCCGATCTCCTCGCGCAGCTCCTCGAGCGCACGTGCGGTCACGGCGCCCGCCACGCGTTGCGCGCGTGCTCGTTCCTCCAGGAGGAAGCGGATGACCTCCCGCCGGCGCTCGTCCGACGTCTCGGGCAAGAGTGCTTCCGTGATCTCGTTCGGGTTCACCCGGTGGGAGCGCTTGGCCATGTTGAAGATCCCCCCGAGGGAGAGCATTTCGCTTGGGGTGTACCGTTCCCCCAGGAGTTGTCGCGCCACCTGCAGGCCACGCGGGCAATCGGGCGAATGCAGGATGCGGTGGGCCCAGGCCACCCAGGCACGCGACTCCGGCTCGTCCACCGGCACCCAGTCCATCTGCGCCCCCACTGCGGCCAGACACAGGCCCCAGGGGTCGTGCGCGGGCGCAGTGCCCAGACGCTCCTCTACCGCGCGGGCGACCAGGTACGCGATCTGGGCCCCGGAAAGGAGGTGGTCCGGCGGGTCCACCCACAGGGTATCCGGCGGTCCGGGGTTTTCCAGCGGCAGGTGGTGATCCGTGACGAGCACCTCGATGCCGAGCCGACGGGCGTACGCAACCGCATCGAGCGAGGTGATCCCGGTATCCACGGTGACGATCAACCGGGCACCTTCGCGCGCAAAGCGTTCCACCTGCTCCACATGCAAGCCATAGTCCTCGTGGTAGAAGGGGTTGTAGCGGCGCACCTGTGCGCCGTGCCGCGCCAGCGTGTGGAAAAGGATCGCCGTGCCGGTCACCCCGTCCGTATCGAAATCGCCGAAGACGAGGACCGGCTCCTTCTGCCGCACGGCCTCCGCGAGGCGCGCCGCAAGCTCCTCCATCCCCGGGATGCTCCAGGGGGAACGGATCTGTTCCGGACCGGCGTGCACAAGCGCCACCGCCTTCTGCGGCGGCAGACCGTAGATCCGCTCCAGGGCAGCTGCGATGGCTTCAGGCGTGACGGGCGCAACGTCCATGTCGATCCCCTGCCTCGAACGCATTATACGCGAAAGGACTCTGCCCGACAACCCGCGCTGTCTTTGACGCCCTTTTGCAGCGCGTGGTATAATGCCGCCAAACGTCGAGGCATGGATGTTTCCACAGAGGAGGTGCTCGATGGGGGGCTCAGGGTCGCCTGCGGAAGCGGCCGTCGCCCCCCGCTCGATGGAGGCACAGTAAAGCGAGCGGGAAACGGGCGACGCCCTTCCGAACTGCGGAGGCGAGGAGGTATTCGATGGCCGAAAAGATCTTCATCGGGGTTGCCTGGCCCTATGCCTCCGGCTCGCGACACCTGGGACACGTGGCGGGCTTTGGCATCCCCTGCGATATCTTTGCCCGGTACCACCGGCTGGCAGGAAACGACGTGCTGATGGTTTCGGGGACCGACGACCACGGGACCCCCACAACGTTGCGCGCGGAGCGCGAGGGCAAGACCCCGCAGGAAATCTCGGACTACTACAACCACGAGATCGCGGACAACCTGGCAGAACTCGGCATCTCTTACGACCTTTTCACGCGCACGAGCACGCGCAACCACTACCGTATTGTGCAGGAAATCTTCCTGCGGCACTACGAGCGGGGGACGGTCTTCAAGTCGACGATGCTGGGCACCTACTGCGAGCACTGCCGGCGTTTCCTGCCCGACCGGTATGTGGAGGGGAACTGTCCCCACTGCGGTTACTCCGAGGCACGGGGTGACCAGTGCGACGCGTGCGGCCGGCCGCTGAACGCGACCGAGCTGATCCAGCCGCGCTGTAAACTGTGCGGGCATACGCCCGTCTTTCGTGAGACGGAGCACTTTTTTCTGGACCTTCCGGCCTTCGAGGAGCGGCTGCGGAAGTATCTGGCGGGGAAAGAGGCTTACTGGCGCCCCAACGTGCTCCACTTTACGCTGGGCCTCCTGGACGAGGGGCTGAAGCCGCGCCCGATCACCCGCGACATCGAGTGGGGTGTGCCGATCCCGCTCCCCGGTTACGAGGACAAGCGCATCTACGTCTGGTTCGACGCGGTAATCGGGTACTTTTCGGCAAGCCACGAGTGGGCGAAACTCTCCGGCGACCCCGAGCGCTGGCGCCTCTGGTGGCAGAACCCGGATGCCCGGCACTACTACTTCATGGGCAAGGACAACATCGTTTTCCACTCCGTGATCTGGCCCTCGATGCTCATGGGGTACGATGAAACGCTCCAGCTCCCCTACGACGTCGTTTCCTCCGAGTTCCTGACGATGGAGGGGAAGCGTTTCTCCACCAGCCGGGGGATCGCCGTGTGGCTGCCCGATTTCCTCTCGCGTTACGAACCCGACCCGCTCCGCTACTACCTCACGATCAACGGTCCCGAGACGCGGGACACCGATTTCTCCTGGGCGGAGTTCGTCCGGCGCAACAACGACGAGCTTGTGGCCACCTGGGGGAATCTGGCCCATCGGGTGCTCTCGATGACGCACCGGTACTTCGGCGGCGTGGTGCCGGAGCCGGCGGAGCAGGATGCCCGCGACCGGGAGATCCTCGCCCTTGCCGAGCGGGCGTTCGGCACGGTGGGCGGGTTGCTCGCGCAGTGCCGTTTCAAGGCGGCGATCCAGGAAGTGATGGCGCTCGCGCAGGAGGCCAACCGCTACCTGGACGCGCGCGAGCCCTGGAAGACAGCGAAAGAGGACAAAGCCCGTACCGCGACGACGCTCTTTGTCGCGCTCCGCGTGGTCGATTCCCTCAAGACGCTCTTCTGCCCGTTCACGCCCCATGCTTCCCAGGCGCTGCACACGATGCTGGGCTACGGCGGCACGATCGCCGGGGAGCTCCATTTCCAGGAGGTCGACGAGGACGGGAAGCAACATCGGGTGTACCGGTGGTATCCGGGCGCCTGGGAGGGGCAGTGGGCTCCCAGTGCGCTTCCGCCGGGACAGCGCCTGGGCCGGCCGGAGCCGCTCTTCCGCAAGCTGGACGAAAGTATCGTCGCGGAGGAACTGGCGCGCATGGAAGCCCAGGCTCGGTAGGAAAGGAGCGGTCATGCACCCGCTGCTCGTTCCCGCGCTGTGCGTGGCCCTGGCGGTCGAAGTCCTCTTTCCGCTGGGTGTTGCGCTCTGGCTGCAACGGCGGCTGCGCGTTCCGTGGCGCTATTTCGGCTACGGCGCGCTCGTCTTTTTCGTCTTTCAGATCGCCACCCGTGTTCCGGCGCTGCAGATCCTGCAGAGGCGTCTGAAAGACGTGCTCGCGGCCTCGCCCTGGGCCCTGTTTGCCTGGATCGCCTTTGCTGCGCTGACGGCCGGCCTCTTCGAGGAAGGGGGTCGCTACCTGGGGTTCCGCATCCTCTGGAAGAAGGAGGAGGCGAAGGGATGGCCACAGGCGCTCATGTACGGCGCAGGTCACGGCGGGCTGGAGTCGATGCTGCTGGTGGGCGGCGCGGTGTTCCTTTCGCTCGTCCAGGTGATCGCCCTGTCGCAGATGGACCTGCAAAGCCTCTCCCTCACCCCGGAGCAGATGGAGCAGGTGCGCCAGGCGCGGGAGGCGATCGCAGCGGCTACCTGGTGGATGCCGCTCCTGGGGGCGTTCGAGCGGATCCTCGCCATGACGATCCAGGTTTCTCTTTCCGTGCTCGTGGTGCAGGTCTTCGTGCGGGGACGCTTTCTCTGGTGGTGGCTTGCGCTGGGGTACCATTTCGTGGTGGACCTGGTAACGGCAGTAGCGCTGCAGTGGGGACAGAAGCGGCTGCCGGTTGAGGCGGCGTTTCTCGCGGTGGAAGGGATCGTGGTCCTTTTTGCCCTGCTGAGCGGCTGGATCATCTACCGGTTGCGGCCGCGGCCGGCTCCTGAAGCGGAGGCGGTGGCCGCCGCCTAGCGAGCGCAAGGAAGCGCGCGATGGAGCAGCGGCTGGTGCTCGTAGCCACGGGCGGGACGATCGCGATGGCGGCGGATGTCCGCGCGGGCGGTGCGGTGCCCCTGTTGCGCGGGGAAGACCTGTTGCGTAGCCTGGGGGAAGGAGCGCTTCCCATCGAGGTCGTAGAGTTCAGCCACCTCCCCAGCGCCCACCTCACGCTGGAGACGCTGTGGGCGCTGCGGAACCGCGTGCAGGAGCTCGCTCTTGACCCAGGGGTTCGCGGGATCGTCATCACGCACGGCACGGACACGATGGAAGAGACCGCCTACCTGCTCGACCTGACGGTGGAGGGGGATACACCCATCGTGCTGACCGGGAGCATGCGGGCAGCCAGCGACCCCGGGTATGACGGGCCGGCCAACCTCCTTGCGGCACTGCGGGTGGCTGCGGCGCCGGAAGCGCGGGGGATCGGCGCGGTGGTGGTGATGGAGGACGAAGTGCATGCGGCGCGCGAGGTGACCAAGATGCACACCTCGAGCCCGGGGGCGTTCCGCTCTCCCTACTGGGGGCCGCTGGGACGGGTAGAGGGGGAGCGCGTCTACTTGCGGCAACGGCCGGCGCGGCAGGCGCTTGTGTGCGAGCGGCTGGAAGAGCGGGTGATGTTGATCCGTCTGGCGGTCGGGATGGACGATGGCCTCCTGCGGTATGCGCTGGAGCGGGGGATGCGGGGCGTGGTGATCGAAGCGCTGGGGGGCGGGCGTGTGCCTCCGTGGTGGATGCCGGGCGTCCGAGAAGCGATCGCGGAGGGGCTGGTGGTGGTGATCGCCTCGCGCTGCGTGGCCGGCCGGGTGGGGGACCGCTACGGCTATACGGGGTCGTGCCGGGAGCTCGAGGCGGCAGGGGCGATCCCTGCAAACGGGCTGAGCGGGGTGAAGGCGCGGTTGAAGCTGATGGTGGCCCTGGGTGCCGGGTTGCGTGCGGATGGGTGCCGCGAGGCGTTCGCGCGCGAGCCGTAACTAGGGTGTGGGGGCCGGCGTTGTGGGGGGAAGCGTCGGCGTTGGGGGCGGTAGCGTCGGAAAGACGAACAGGTTCGGGTTCGGGGAGCCGGTGGGGGTGGGAATGGGGGTTGCGCGCCAGGCCAGGCTACGGGGCCGCAGGCCGGCCAGGACCGCAAGGGTGAGCAATACGGCGACCAGGGCGATGTAAAGCCAGGTGCGCGCGTCCCAGTGAAAGGCCGGGTCTCCTCGATCCATGCACCATCTCCCCAGGGTGTTCGCC
>JBDOIE010000212.1:0-2590 GCA_041082245.1 Chloroflexia bacterium | reverse complement strand
GTTTGACGCCCCGTCGCGCATCCGGTAAAATGGCTTCCGAAGCGTTGGAATGCCCTCTGTTTCGGAGATGAGGGAGCCGGCTTGAGGAGGATCGAGTGACCTGGCCGTTCTGGTTGGTGGCAATTCCTGTACTCGCGGTGCTGATGTTGATCCACGAGGTGGGCCATTTTCTGGCGGCGCGCTGGATGAAGGTGCGCGTAGAAGAGTTCGGCATCGGTTTCCCGCCGCGCATGCTCACCCTGGCCGAGCGCAACGGCGTCAAGTACACGCTGAACTGGCTGCTGGTGGGGGGCTTTGTGCGGATGGCCGGCGAAGAAGACCCGTGGGTCGAGGGAAGCCTGGCTGGGAAAAAGCCGTGGCAGCGCTTCATTGTCCTTTCTGCCGGTGCTTTCATGAACCTGGTACTGGCCTTTCTCCTTTTCACTGGCCTGGCGATCTACGGCCGCGACGAGATCGCGAGCCGCACGGTCGGCATCTACTGGGTGGAGCCAGGGTCGCCTGCGGAGCGGGCCGGCGTGCAGCCCGGGGATATCGTGCTTGCGGTGAACGACCGGGAGATCACTTCCTACGAAGGCATTCGCCTGGAAACGACCTTTCACCGGGGCTACACGGTGACCCTGACGCTGCAGCGCGACGCCCAGCGGATCGTCACCCGGGCGCTGGCGCGCAAAGATCCGCCCGCGGGCGAAGGTCCCCTGGGGGTGCGCATCGCCTACTACGAAGCGCCGCTCGTCGTCCAGTACGTCCTGCCCCAGTCCCCGGCCGCCCAGGCGGGATTGCGCCCGGGGGACGTCGTAGTGGCCATCGATGGGAAACCGGTGCGCAACAGCCTCGATTATCTGGCGCTGCTCGAAGCGCGTATGGGATTGTTTGTGCGGCTGGACGCGCGCCGGGAAGGTCGCCCCCTTCTGCCGATGACGATCTACAACGACCCCGCCTACGAGGGGCTGCCCCTGGGCCTGGACTACCTGCGCCTGGCGCGGAAGCACCACGGGCCGCTGGAGGGCCTGCGCAAGACGGTCGGGGCGGCGCTGCTCGTCCCGGAGACGCTCGCGGCGCTCTTCCGGGGTTCGGTGCAGGTGAGCGAACTGTCGGGCCCGGTGGGCATCCTTTACGTCACCGGGCGCGCGACCCAGGAAGCCGGCCTTTACGGGCTCTTTCACCTCGCCGCGCTGATCAGCGTCAACCTCGGGCTCGTCAATCTCTTTCCGCTGCCCGCGCTCGACGGCGGCCGGCTGGCTTTCGTCTTCCTGGAATGGATCCGCGGCGGCAAACGCATCCCACCGGAAAAGGAAGGGCTCGTGCATATGATCGGCTTCTTCCTGCTGCTTGGGTTCATCCTGGTGGTCACCTACTTCGACATCGCCCGGATCATCAACGGAGGAACGCCCTAGTGGAAGTACCTGCGGTTCGCCCCCGCCGCATCTCCCGACCGGTGCGCGTGGGAGACGTCACCATCGGCGGCGGCGCGCCGGTGGTGGTGCAGTCGATGTGCAGCACGGATACCCGCGATGTGCGGGCGACCGTGGAGCAGATCGCGGCGCTCGTCGACGCCGGATGCGAGATCGTGCGGGTGGCCGTGCCCGACCGGGAGGCCGCGGACGCGCTCCCCGAAATCGTACGTCGGAGCGCGATCCCGGTGGTGGCCGACATCCACTTCGACCACCGCCTGGCTTTGGCGGCGCTCGCGGCCGGCGTACACGGCCTGCGGCTGAACCCCGGAAACATCCGGGAGCCGGAGAAGGTACGGGAGGTTGTGCGGGCAGCGGCCGAACGTGGGGTGCCCATCCGCATCGGGGTGAACGCCGGCTCCCTGCCTCCGGTAGAGGTCCCGCCGGGCGCTCCGCTTCCCACAGTGGAAGAGCTGCGCGTCTCGCTTCCCGCGCGCATGGTGGAAGCCGCGTTGGGGCACGTCCGTATCCTGGAAGAACTGGGCTTCTTCGACATCGTCGTTTCCCTGAAGGCGTTCGACGTGCCGGCGACCATCGCCGCAAACCGGCTGCTGGCCCAGCGTGTACCTTACCCGCTTCACATCGGCATCACCGAAGCGGGGCTTCCCTGGGCAGGAACGATCCGCTCCGCGGTAGGCATCGGCATCCTGCTCTACGAGGGGCTGGGAGATACCATCCGCGTCTCGCTCACCGGAGACCCCGTGGAGGAGGTGCGCGTGGGGTACGAGATCCTCCGCGCGCTCAACCTGCGCACCCGGGGCCCCACGCTGATCTCCTGCCCCACCTGCGGACGCACCGAGGTGGATCTCGTGCGCATGGCCGAAGAGGTAGAGCGCCGGCTGCGCACCTTCCGGGAGCCCATCACCGTCGCCGTGATGGGATGCGTGGTCAACGGGCCCGGCGAAGCCCGCGAGGCCGATTTCGGGATCGCCGGCGGAAAAGGGCGAGGGGTGCTTTTCCGGCACGGGGAAATCGTGGGCACGTACCCGGAAGATCAGCTCGTCGATGCCCTGATGGCCGAAATCGAGCGCGCGGCCAGCGGCCAGGGCCCGTACGGGTAGGTTCTGGACTGATGGCCGAAATCGAGCGCGCGGCCGGCGGCCAGGGCCCGTACGGGTAGGTTCTGAACCTACCCGTAC
>JBDOIE010000208.1:0-40816 GCA_041082245.1 Chloroflexia bacterium | reverse complement strand
GGTCGAAGGGTACCTCGAAGGTCGCATCGCGGTAGCGCAACAGCCCATAGGGAGGCGCCTTGCCGGTCGTTTCCTCGATCAGCAGTCCGTATGCGGCAAGCTGCATCACGTCCCCGGGGTACGGCTGCGCTGCGGTGCGCGTCGGTTTCACCTCTACCGGGATCTGGCGGCCCCGTCGCTCGAGGAGATAGTCCGGCCGGCCGACCAGGCGATACCGATACGAGCGGAGTACCGCTTCCGGGCGCTTCCAGTCCCGCTCGTCCACATAGGCCACGCGTACCCGCGGAAGCCCGCTTTCCTGCCAGCGGCGGCCGGCACCGTGCAGCACGATCCACGCGAGCAATGCGAAAACAAGCCCGGCAACGAGGAGCGTCCAGCCCATCATCCCTTTCCCACCAGCATGGCCCCGGCAACCGCAAGCCCCAGACCCACCACAAGCAGCGCCCAGGCCAGCCGGCGGAGGCGACCTGCCGCGACAACCTTGCGGGCGTGCTCCCGATGGGCCTCCCGACCGGTTTCGAGCGCTTCGGTCCCGCGCGGCTCGACCCCGCATACGTACTGGAGCCACCAGCGCCGGGCGCAGTAACAATACGCTTGAACCTCGGAGGCCCGCGTGTAGGGCAAGTCTCCCATCGACACCCCCTCGGGGAACCGGAGAAACAAGCACCGACCCGCACGGCTAATGCGGAGCGGTACAGACGAGGAAGCCGCTCATCCCTGCGAAGAGCGGTCCATCCGTTCTTCGAGCCGGCGCAGGTCTTCCTGGAGGCGGTGCTGGCGCAGCGCGGTAGTCAGATCTCCGCGTGTGTTTTCCAGCACGCGGCGTACGTTGTCCGTTGTGCGGCGCAGCCCTCCGGTGAGCGCGTCGGGGTAGTCCACGGTGGCGAGAAAGTCGTAGATGCTCTGCATCGCATCCAGGAGGGCCTCGCACTGTTCCAGGCGGTCCATCCGCAGGGCATCCAGAATGGCACGACGGAGCTCCGTCGCTGCTTCACCCAGCGCGTTCAGATACGGTGCCACGGGCACACGCAGGTCCCTGGGACGAGGAAGGGGCTGACCACGCACGAGCGCGTGTGTCAGGCAGGCTTCGGCGTACTCCTTCTGCGCATCGGAGGTGAACCCGGTCGCCTGAAAGAGCGGGCATTCCTGCCCGATGTCGTCCAGGCGCGCGACCGCCTCCCGTGCCTCGCTCAACCGGGCCTCTGCATCCTCGAACGCCCCCCGGTGGAGCGCCCGAATGGCGAGCGCACAGAGGCGGATAACGCTCCGGGAAAGGAGTAGCGCCTCCTCCCGAAGACGATCCTGTCGGGCCAGTTCCGCCCGTATTTCCTCGGCAACCTCATCCAGGTTGTCTGTCATTGCGGTGCCCTGCAGACCGCAAGACCCTCTGGTCAGGCCTAGGCCCTGCACCACGGCACGTTACGCACCGCGCCGCTGGCGGTAGCGAAGGAAAGGCGGGATGTCGATCTCGTCCTCCTGCGAAAGGAGCGACGGGATCTCCTCCTCGATCTCCGGGCGGACAGGGGCGCTCTCGCGTTCCCTGGTCGTGCGCGTCGCCCGGGGTCGCGCCCGGGGCTCGTGGTCGAAACCGGTTGCGATCAGGGTGATCTTGACCTCGTCCCGCATGTTCTCGTCGATCACCGCCCCGAAGATGATGTTGGCATCCGGGTCCGCAGCCCGGGCGATGATCTCCGCCGCCTCGTTGACTTCCCACATGGTCAGTTCGGGCCCGCCCGTCACGTTGAACAGGACGCCCTTGGCTCCGTCGATGGAGATCTCCAGGAGCGGGCTGGAGATGGCCGCCTGCGCCGCGTCCACCATCCGGCGCTCGCCGGTGCCGTAGCCGATCGCCATCAACGCCGAGCCAGCGTTCGACATGATGGCCTTCACGTCCGCAAAGTCCAGGTTGATCAGCCCGCGCACGGTAATCAGGTCGGAAATGCCCTGAATGCCTTGGCGGAGCACATCGTCCGCGATGCGGAAGGCCTCGAGCATCGAGGTGTGCTTGTCGGTAATCTGCAGCAGCCGGTCGTTCGGAATGACGATCAGCGTATCGACGTTCGGCTTCAGCGCAGCGATCCCCTCCTCGGCCACGACGCGGCGGCGGTTCCCCTCGAAGGTGAAGGGCTTGGTCACCACGGCGACCGTGAGGGCCCCCGCTTCACGCGCGAGCTGGGCGATCACAGGGGAGGCCCCCGTGCCGGTTCCCCCGCCCATGCCGGCGGTGATGAACACCATGTCCGCACCGCGGAGGGCCTCTGCGAGCTCTTCGCTCGACTCCTCGGCCGCCTTCTGACCGATGACCGGGTTGCCGCCAGAGCCGAGTCCTTTGGTCAGCTTGTCGCCGATCCGGATGCGGCGCGGCGCGGAGGAGTGGAGCAACGCCTGGGCGTCCGTATTCACGGCGATGAACTCGACACCCTGCACCCCGGCTTCGATCATCCGGTCGACCGCGTTGCTCCCGCCACCACCGACGCCGACGACCTTCAGTTGGGCAAAGTTCTCCGTCACCAGTTCCAACAGATCCTCCATCGGCATGGCCGCCTCCTTGCCGTCCATTCGCCAGGACGGACGGGCCTACCTGCGGGACGCTCGCTTCCCGCACCTTTCCCTACGGCAAGAATTCTCGCAACCAGCTCTTGAAGCGGTTGTAGATCCGCGCCCAGCCCTGCTCCTGAGGCACCAGGTAGGGCGCGACCGCCCCCCGCTTGAAGCCCCAGCGGACGAGACCCACGCAGGTCGCATAGGCCGGCGTGTCGATCGCGTCCGCGAGCCCCCCAAGACCTGTGGGCACCCCGATACGCACCGGCATATTCAGCACATCGCGGGCCACTTCTTCGATCCCCGGAAGGAGTGCCGTGCCGCCAGTCAGCACCACGCCGGCCGGAAGCAGTCCATCGTACCCAACACGGCGCACCTCGGCTCGAAGCATCTGAAAGATCTCCTGCACGCGCGCTTCGATCACCTCGTGCAGCAGCGTGCGGGACACGGTGCGCTTTTTCGAGCCGGTAAACGACTCGACCTCGATCGCGTCGTCCGTCGCTTCGTCGCTTTCCTCCGAACCCTTTTCCCGACCTGGGCGAGCCTGACCGTGCCGGATCTTCAGATATTCGGCCACATCGAACGGGGTGCGGAGCACGATGGCGATGTCGTTCGTAATGTGGTTTCCTCCCACGGGGAGGACGACCGTATGCCAGATGCTACCGTCGATGAAGATGGCTGCATCGGTTGTCCCGCCGCCGCAGTCCACGAGCATCACGCCCATCTCCTTCTCGGCGGGGGTCAGGACGGCCTCGCTACTCGCCAGGGGCTGGAGCACCAGGTCATCGATCTCCACTCCGGCCCGCTGAACACACTTGATCAGGTTCTGGATCGCGGTCACCGCTCCGGTGACGATATGCGCTTCCACCTCCAGCCGGAAGCCGGAAAGGCCCACCGGATCGCGAATCCCCTCCTGGCCATCGACGATGTAGGAACGCGGGATGACGTGGATGATCTCCCGCTGCGTGGGGACCGCGATCGCGCGCGCGGCATCGAGCGCCCGTGCGAGGTCCGCCGGGGTGATCTCGCGATCGGCGCGCGAGATGGCGACAACGCCCCGGCTGTTCAGGGACTGGATATGTCCCCCCGCCACGCCCACATACGCCGAGCCGATGCGGTAGCCGCTGAGCCGCTCCGCTTTCTCGACGGAGGTCACGATGGAGGTCACCGCCTCGTCCACGTTGACGACGATGCCCTTCTTCAGGCCCTTGGAAGGAGTCAGACCCACGCCCAGGATGTTGAGCTGGTCATCTCCCGCCTCGGCGACCAATGTGACGACTTTCGTTGTCCCTACATCGATTCCGACTACCGTTCGTGTGGCCATTCTGCCTCGCTCCCTGGAATGTTCGCGTCATTATAGCCGAACCACCCCGACCCGGCAAACTCGCGATTCAATAGTAGTAGATCTGGTTTGGCTTCCGGAGGTCCACCTCGACGAAAGGCGTCCCGTTCCGGAGCAGCAGGGCCAGCTTTCCTACCTTCTCGTCCAGCCGCTCCGCGGTGCCGAAAACAGCCCTCCAACCGTCTGCCGCGACCGCGGTGATTCCGCGCCCCGGCTCGTACTCGAAGGGGAGGAGGGAAATTCCCAGGTCGCCGAAGAGGCGCGAGAAAACCCGCTGCGCTGTCCGAACGGCTTCTGCATCCACTTGACCGTGGACCGTCAACGGAGCGGCTTCGGGATCCGTGTTGACGATATAGATCAGCTCCGGCATACCGGGCTCCTCAGGTCCGAGAATGACCCCGTCCTCGTCGACCAGGTAGCGGTCCTGGGTCGAAGCGCTGTTGCACCAGGACACGCCCGGGAAGCGCTCGTAGATCACCAGCCGTACGCGGTTCGGGAGGATCCGCTCGACCCGGACACGCTGCACGTAGGGCACTGTGGTAAGCCGCGCCTCAACCTCGGCCGGGTCCAGCCGGAACAGGTTTTGCCCCAGGACGCCGCTTTCCCGCACGGCCCGGTCGGCCGGGAGTGCGCGCTGGCCGCTCACCTCGACCGAAGCCACGAGGAACCGCGGGTGGAACAAGCCGTACCCAAGGGCCAGAGCACTGGCGAGAGCCAAGAGCGCACCGATCAGCCGGCCATCTTTCAACCAGACGAGCAGCGCACGAGCCGGTCCGGGCGTCGCCTGGGCACGCGGTCGGCGATGTACGGTCTTTGGCAATTCCTCCTTCGGACGAGACATCGCTGCGAACCTCAACGGGTCACCCGGTCCTTCTGCCGTTCCGCGAACCGTTCCAGGGCCAGTTCGATCAGCCGGTCCAGGAGGCGCGGATACGGCAGGCCGCTTGCCTCCCACAACTTCGGGTACATACTGATCGCCGTAAAGCCCGGGATGGTGTTCAGCTCGCTCACATAGGGACGGAGTGTATGGCGGTCGAGCAAAAAGTCGACGCGCGCCATCCCGGCACAATCGACCACCCGGTACGCCCGTACAGCAAGCCTGCGGATTTCCTCCGCGAGACCCTCCGGCAGGGGAGCTGGAATCAGGAGCTGCGAGCGGTCGTCCAGGTACTTGGCCTCGTAGGAGTAGAATTCGCGGCTCGGCACGATTTCGCCGCACACGGACGCTTCCGGCTCCTCGTTCCCCAGGACGCTCACCTCGATTTCGCGCGCGTCAACCGCCTGCTCCACGAGCAGCCGCCGGTCGTACTGCGCGGCAAGCGCCAGCGCCTCGCGGAGTTCCTCGCGGTCGTGGGCCTTGGTCACCCCGACGCTGGACCCCAGGTTGGCCGGCTTGACGAAGCAAGGATAGCCGAAGCGTTCCTCCAGCGAAGCCACCACGCGGTCCGGATCGCGCTGGAACTGGAACCGCCGGAGCTCCACAAAGTCGACCACCGGAAGCCCGTTGGCCGAAAGGAGCATCTTGGTCGCCACCTTGTCCATACAGACCGCCGAGGCCAGGACCCCGGCTCCGACGTAGGGAAGCCCTGCCATCTCCAGGAGCCCCTGGATCGTACCATCCTCTCCGTAAGGACCGTGCAGAACGGGAAACACCACATCCACCTCGGGAAAGCCCTCCGGCCCGATCCCCGGGATCAACATCTGGCGATCCGACACGCCCGGTGCAGGTCCCGGGTCCGGCCGGCCGGCCAGCAGTGCTTCCAGCCGTGCCATCGGGTCTCCCCTGGTAAGCCACCGCCCCTCGCGGGTGATCCCGATCGGAACCACCTCGTACCGTTCGGGGTCCAGCGCGCCCATGACAGAACGCGCCGAAATCAGAGAGACCTCGTGCTCTCCCGAGCGCCCACCGAATACCACCGCGACACGCAGCTTTGCCACCCCGACCTCTCCTCAGCAAGCGTCCGTTACGTCCTCGGGCCATTCGCCGAGCCGTTCGACCTCGAGCTCCAGTTCGATGCCAGTGCGTTCCCGCACGGCACGCCGTGCCTCCAGGATCAATTGCCAGATGTCGCGCGCAAGAGCACCCCCGAGGTTCAGGATAAAGTTCGCGTGAGAGGGGGAGATCTGCGCCGCTCCACGGACCAACCCCTTGAGGCCGACAGCTTCGACCAGCCGGCCGGCCGCTTCTCCAGGAGGATTGCGGAATACCGAGCCTGCGCTTGCCCCGCGCGGCTGGTGTTCATGGCGCCACCGCGCCTGCTCCCTGATCCGCTCCTGCAGGAGGCGCGCATCGGCAGGCTCGAGCCGCAGAGCGACTTCCAGCACCACCTCCTGGCCGGAAGGGCTTCGCAGCCGGCTCTGCCGGTAGCCAAACCCCATCTCTGCGGCGGGCACCCGTTGCCTCCGCCCGTCCGCGTTCAGCAACGTAACCCACACGACGCGTTCGCCGATCGAGTGCCCGAAGGCCCCCGCATTCCCCGCGACCGCGCCACCCACGGTCCCCGGGATGCCGGCAGCCCACTCCAATCCAGCCCAACCGCGTGCGGCGGTCTCCCGAGCGAGCCGGGAGAGCGATTCCCCGCTTGCCGCTACCACGATCGCCGAATCGGTTTCGATCTGCCAGCGCACTCCCTTGCTCCGGTTCAGGATCACCACGCCACGGAAGCCGTCGTCGGACGCAAGCACGTTGCTGCCACGTCCCAGCACCCGCCACGGTACCCGTGCGGCGCGGGCGAGGCAAACCGCACCTTCGAGCTGTTCCACGTCCTCGGCGACGAGCAGCAGGTCGGCCGGTCCGCCGACGCGCCACGTCGTATGGCGCGCGAGCGGCTCTCCCCAGGCGAGCTTTCCGCTCCAGCGCGCTGCAATCCACGCGAGAGGGCCCTGTGCTGCAGCCCGTTGGGCCAGCCGCAACGCCTCGAGGAGGCGCGGGCCCAGAACCGTCACATCCCCGGCCCCCATCGTGAGCAGCACATCGCCGGGCTTCAACCGGTGGAGCAGCCAGCGCGAGGCCTCCTCGAGCGTGGGAACGAAACCGGCGCCGCCCGGTACCGCGGCCGCGACCGCGGCCCCGGTAGTATCGCCAGGGTCACTTTCCCGCGCGGCGTAGATCTCTGTCACAAGCACCGTGTCTGCCTCTCCGAGGGCCGCCCCCATCCGCTCAGCAAAGGCCCGGGTGCGGCTGAAGGTATGCGGTTGGAAAACGACCACAAGGCGGCGGTCCGGATAACGCTGGCGCGCCGCACGCAGCGTGGCCTGGATCTCGCTCGGATGGTGCGCATAGTCGTCGAGCACCGTGACGCTGTCCGCTTCGCCGATCCACTGAAAGCGCCGGGCGACCCCTTCGAACGCGCCCAGCACCGCTTGCACCACGTCCTTTGGCACCCCTTCGTCGGCGGCAACCGCGAGCGCAGCGAGCGCGTTGCGCACGTTGTGCTCGCCCGGAAGGCGCAGCCGAATGCGGCCATAGAGGTCACCGTCCCGCAACGCGGCAAACGTGGTTGCTTCGGCGAAAGCCTCCAGGTCGACTGCGCGCCACTGGGCCTCCGGGTGCAGGCCGTAGCCGATCACGCGCGCGGTAGGACGTGGAAGGCTCCACGCCCCCGGGTCGTCGCGGCACAGGTACACCCGCCCCTCGGCAGGGACGCGCGCGATCCATTCTGCGAAAGCATGCGAGATGTCCTCGGGGCGCGGGTAACAGTCGACATGTTCCCACTCGACGTTCGTGACCACCGCGACATCGGGTCGCAGCGCGAGGAAGGTACGATCGTATTCGTCGGCTTCCACGACAAAGGCGGGGCCCCGGCCGGCGTGCCCGTTCCCGCCGAGCCCCGGCACTTCGCCGCCGATGATGTAGGACGGGTCCAGCCCCGCGGCCTGCAACAGGAGCACGATCAGCGCGGTGGTTGTTGTCTTCCCGTGGGTGCCGGCAACCGCGATGCAGAAGTGCCCCGCGGTGAGCGCTCGCAGCATCGCCCCGCGGTGCCACACCGGCACCCCGAGCTGCCGCGCTGCCACCACCTCCGGATGGTCCGGCCGCACCGCCGACGTGGCGACCACCACTGCAGCCCTCTGCACGTGCGCAGGGTCGTGTCCCACGTAGATGCGCGCCCCCTGCTGCGCCAGCGCCCGGAGTTCCGGTGTGTCGCGCTGGTCACAACCTGTCACGGCATAACCACGTTCCAGGAGTACCCGGGCGATGGCGCTCATCCCAGCGCCTCCGATGCCGATCAGGTGCACCGTATCCTGCTCGGAGAGGGTTCGATCGGGTTCCAGCACGACGTGACCTACGCTGCTCCGGACAGCCATCGCTCACTCCCGGGCCCGGCGACGATGAAGCCACGCAAGCAACAGAAAGATCACCACGATGACCGCAGTCAGCCCGGTAACCAGGTTCCCAAGCGCTTCGGCCGGGAGGCCAAGCACGGTGATGGCAGGTAGCTGCACCGTTCTCGTTTCCTCGAACGGACGAAACAACGCAAAGACCCGCGTCAGGATGATGAAGCCGTTCAGCGCGCCGAAGAGCGCACCGCCCAGGCGCCCGATCAATCCGACCGCCCTCCGCTTGCCCAGGATGGTTCCAGTACGATAGCAGACAAGGGCAATGATCAGGAAGACGACCAGCTGGGTCCACGGATGGTCCGGGGGGATGATGTCCCCACCCAGCTCCGGCCATTCCTCGGGCGGCCGGCCGGTAACCAGAGCCACGCCGAGCGGAAAGACGCTGATCACCTTGTTCAAGAGCAACACCAGGAAGCGCCCGAATCCCTGGCCGATAGAGGAGATGGCCACAGCGAGCCCGATGGCCGTGTACCCCTCCTCCTGCCACCCGCGCCGGATGCCGTACACGGCGAAAGGCAGTACGAGCAGGGCGAGTAGCTCCCCGTTGGTGATCGTGGTATCGAGGATCGAGCCGGCTCCGGGGCCCATCGCCTCTCTACTCCTGCCCAGCCAGGGCGAAAAGGTGACCCAGTATCGCCTGGGCGGCATCGGGCCGCGCAAGCTTTCTCGCAGCGGCGGCCATCTTTTCCCGCCGCTCACGATCCTCCAGCAGAGGCAACACGACGTCCAGCAGAGCGTCTGCAGCGGGTCCCCCGTCGACACCGTAGAGCCGCGCATCCGGGAGCCAGACCGCAGCCCCGTGGCGCACGAGGTACTCCGCGTTTTCCTCCTGGTGCACGTACGGATAGGGCACGAGCACGGCCGGGAGGCCCGCCGCGGGCAGTTCTCCCAGCGTGGATGCTCCCGCGCGGCTAACGGCGAGATCCGCAGCCGCAAATGCCAGGGGGAGGTCCTCGTGCAGGTAGGCGTACAGGCGATACCGGCTTTGGAGCGCCTCCGGGAGCTCCTGTGCCCGTTCCCTGAGCCACGGCTCATCCCCGCCGCGCCCACAGATGTGGAGCACCACAGCCCGGGAAAGGAGCGGCTCGAGCGCGATTCCAACGGCCCGGTTGATGCTCCGCGCTCCGCGGCTTCCTCCGTAGACCAGCAGTACCGTTTCATCCAGCGGCAAACCGAAATGGGCGCGGGCTGCCCGTCGGTCCGCCTGGAAGAAGGCCGGCCGCACCGGGTACCCGGTGACGACCACCTTTTCCTCGGGAAGGTACCGTAAAGCATCCTCGGCGGTGGTCGCGATCCGGGTCGCGATCCGGGCGAGGAAGCGCACCGCCAGCCCGGGCACGATGTCCGGAAGGTAGAGGAGAAACGGGATCCGCTTGCGCACGCACGCCAGCGCCACCGGGACGCTCGCGTAGCCTCCGGTTACCAGTGCGACGTCTGCCCGGAAGGAGCCAAGGAGCCCCTCGGCCTGGCGGGTGCCCCGGAGGATACGGAGCAGATTGCGGACCATTGTCCACGGAGCACGCCCACGCAGTGCTCCGGCTTCCACCGTGGCACAATCGACCTGCAGGCCGGATCGGCGCAACAGTTCCGTTTCCATGCCGCCTTCAGTGCCCACGAAGAGGACCGGATGGCCCGGGGGCAGCGCGGCGACGACCGCCAACGCCGGGTAGACGTGGCCTCCAGTCCCCCCACCAGAGACGCACAGCCTCATGGTCCCTCTTCTCGTAACTCGAGATATTCACCAGGAGCCCCAGCGCCGTGAGGGAAGTGGCCAGGGAGGAGCCTCCGTAGCTGATGAGCGGAAGGGTGATGCCGGTGAACGGAACCACTCCGCACACCGCGGCGATATGGACGAATGCCTGGAAACAGATCCAGGTCGTCACGCCCGCGGCAAGCAGCATCCCGTACCGGTCCGGAGCGCGCACCGCGATCGTGTATCCCCGGTAGGCCAACCAGAGATAGAGGCCCACAACGAACAGGCAGCCGATCAGGCCGAGCTCCTCCCCGATGATCGCAAAGATCGTGTCGGAGTAGGGGGAGGGAATCCAGAAGAACTTGTGGCGGGACTGTCCCAGCCCGATCCCGAAGAGGCCCCCCGTCCCGAGCGCGATCTGGGCCTGAATCTGATGGAACGCGATGGAATCGCGGTACTCGAACGGGTGGAGAAAGGCGATGACGCGCTGCCAACGGTACGACGCGATGTACGCGGTTCCCACCCCGAGGGGAATAGCGACCAGGCCGGCCAGGGCGAAGTGCCGCAGGTCGGCACCGGCAATCAGAAACACGAGCGCCCCGACCCCCACGAGCACGACACATGTCCCCATGTCCGGTTCGACCACGATCAGGCCGGCCAGGATGCCGGTGATCAACGCGAACGGCAACACACCATAGAAGAACTGGCGGAGTTTCTGCCCGCGCTTGGAGAGCCAATCGGCGATGTAGATGATGAAGGCGAGCAGTGCAAGCTGGCTCGGCTGAACGGAAACGTCCCCAACGGTGATCCACCGTCGCGCGCCGCCACGGGGCGCGGCCACCGAAGCCGGGAGCACGAGCACAGCGAGGAGCAGGAGCACCACGACCGCCATCGCCGGCACGCTCAGTCGGCGCCAGAAGCGGTAGTCCACGCGCATCGCCACCGCGACGCCGAACAACCCCACGAGCAGCCACAGGAACTGGCGGCCCAGGAAATACATCGAGTTGCCGCCGTGCTGTTCTGTCGCCTCGACGAAACTTGCGCTGTAGAGCATCACCAGGCCGAAGATGGTCATCACGCCGACCACCGCGAGCAACCAGTGGTCGGGAGCCCCGGGGCGTTTGGCCAGCAGCGCTTCGCGCCACGAACCGGGTGCCGTCCAGACACCTGCCGACGGGCGATCCTCTTCTTTCGCGTCGGAAGCCATCGCCGCCTCCTATTCTCCCGTTTCTGACGCCTTGGCCGGGGGCATATCCGCTCGTGCGAGCTCCCGCACCGCTTCTCGAAACCGCTCGCCCCGTTCGAACTCGTGCCGAAAGAGGCCGAAACTCGCGCAACCGGGCGACAGGAGCACTGTGTCGCCAGGCTGCGCGGCGGCAGCCGCCGCGCGCACGGCGGATCGCATATCGTTAAAGCGTCCCAGCAGACGCGCGCCTGCAGCCCGCAGTGCGCGTTCCAGTTTGTCTGCGGCCGTGCCCTCCAGGAGGGCTACCGCACGGGTGCGCTGGGCGGCAGCACGCGCCATTTCCTCGTAGTCCAGGCCCTTGTCTGCTCCCCCCGCGATCAGCACGATGCCGCCTTCGGTGGCCTCCAGAGCGGCGATCGTCGAGGCCGGATTCGTGCTTGTGGTATCGTTGCGGAAGGTCACGCCTCCGATCTCGGCCACCCATTCCAGCCGGTCGGCCAAGCCGTGGAAAGAGGCAATCCCTTCGGCGATCGTTTCGGGATCGATCCCGAAGAGCGCTGCGGCGGCAGTGGCAGCGAGGACGTTCGCACGGTTATGCCGGCCAGCGACGCGTATCCGCGACGCCTCACAAACTCGCTCCGTATTGCCTTCGGTGTCGATCCACACGATCTGCTCCTCGCGGATGGTTGCCGCTCCGCTCCCCAGGGGCAACACCGTGCCGTCCGCCGTGCGCACTGCGCCCCCGCTTGTCTGGAGCTCGAGCCCGAACCATCCGACGCGTCCCGGTACGTCGCGGGCAAAGGAGCGCACTTCTGGATCCTCGGCGTTCAGGATCACGACATCGTTTGGGCGCTGGTGTCGGTAGATCTGGCGTTTGTCTTCCACGTAGCTTTCCCACGAGGGGTAGCGGTTCAGATGATCCGGGTAGAGATTCGTCACCACCGCCAACTCGGGGGAAAATCCTCGCTCGCCCAGCCCCTCGAGCTGCCAGCTCGAGAGCTCGAGCACCACTGGTGTCCTCGGACCGATCGCCCAGAGTGCCTCGAGTGCGGATATGCGGATGTTTCCGGCCACCACGGTATCGGGGAAGCGGCGCCGAAGGATTTCCCCCAGCAGTGCGGTGGTGGTGCTCTTTCCTTTTGTACCGGTGACTCCGAGGATCCTGCCCGGGCAGAGCGCGAAGAAGAGCGTCATCTCCATCTCGATCGGGATGCCGTGCGCCCGCGCAAGCTGCAGGAAAGGGGAGTCGCGTGGTACTGCCGGGTTGCGCACCACGAGATCGGCCTGGATAAAGTCTTCCGCGCGGTGTTCACCGAGCACCAGGCGCACCGGTTCGCCTTCCAGAGCCTGTAGGGATGGCGCCAGCTCGTCGGCGGTCCGCAGGTCTGTGACGGTGACTTCCGCACCCTCCCGCAGGAGAAAGCGCGTGACCCCCAGGCCCCCGCCGTGGAGCCCCAACCCCATCACCAGGACTTTCTTGCCCCGAAGCGTCAATCCGTGCATCCTCGGTCACCTAGTGCCGCGTTGCCCGGACCGTTGCCGGGCGGCCCCGGGACAGCTCCGCGATCCGTTCGAGCAGGGCTCGCTTCATCTGCTCCCGCGCCTGTGGGCCCAGCGACAGCCGAACGAGCACCTCGCCCAGATCGACCTGGCGGTTGTCCTGCAGGGCAATGAGGTCCAGCCAGGGGTCCCGATACACAACCCCTTTCCGAGCCATCTTCCGGACTCCTTTCTTCCGTCTCAACAGGCCATATCTGCCCGGCAGGGTCGCAATGCCCATTCCCCTCAGATCAGGGCCAGCGCAACCCCGACCATCGCCGCAACCACTCCGACGATCGCGAAACGGGCAACGATCTGCGTCTCGGACCACCCGATCATCTCGAAATGGTGGTGCAGAGGGCTCATCTTGAAGATGCGCCGCCCCTCGCCGTAGCGCCGTTTCGTCCACTTGAAGTACGCGACCTGGAGGATATCGGAGACCCCTTCGGCGACAAAGACGATGCCGATTACAGGAAGGATAATCCACTGCCAGGTCATCAAAGCCACCACGCCGAGCACCGCGCCCAGCGCGAGGCTTCCGGTATCGCCCATAAACACGCGGGCTGGGTATGCGTTGTACCACAGGAATGCCAGCAAAGTCCCCACGATCGTGAAGCAGAAAGGAAACAGGTAATCCTGGCGCTGAAGGTAGGCAATGAAGCCGTAGGCCGCGAACGCGAGTCCGGCCGTGCTGCCGGCCAGGCCGTCCAGCCCGTCAGCCAGGTTCACCGTGTTGGCCGCGCCCAGGATCACGAGCGTCGCTATAGGGATGTAGATGTATGGGCGACCAACCCAGGGCTGCAGGTCAAACGCCCCCAGGAAGGGAAAGTAGGTGTGCGAAGGGCCGAGGTAGTGGGGAGACCAGAGCATATATGCGGCCGCCAGCGCGATGGCGAACAGCCAGGCGAACTTGACCCGTGCGCTGAGCCCCTGTCCCCGCTTGCCGAGCAGGTTCACCAGGTCATCCACCGCCCCCAGGAGTCCGCAGCCGACCATCACCACGACCGGGAGCAGCATCGAGTAGTGTCCGCGCAGGTTCATCAGCAGCGTGACCACGGTCACCGTGACGATGATCATGATGCCGCCCATCGTAGGAGTGCCGGCCTTCTGCTGGTGCCGCTCAGGCCCGTCCGCGCGGATCTTTTTCCCGATGCCGCGCCGCCGCAAGAAACCCACGAGCCACCCACCCCACAGGACGGTGATGACAAAGGCCACCGCCCCCTGTACCAGTGCCCGACTCATCTCCAGCGCCAGCAACGGCCGCTCGGGCATCACAACCTCCTGCGGAGCGCGTCGATCACGCGCTCCATCTCCATCGCCCGCGAGCCTTTCACCAGGACAACATCTCCGGGCTGGAGCCGTTCGAAAAGCCACCGCGCGGCGTCTTCGTGGTCAGAGGCCGAGTAGATCCGGTCCTCCGGAAACCCTTGGGCCACCGCGCCATCGGCGATCCATCGGCTGCGCGGCCCAAGCAGCACAAGGAGGGACACCACCGGGGCCGCAAGCCGGCCCACTTCGCGGTGCCCGGATTCCTCGTACGGCCCTAGTTCGAGCATATCGCCCAGCACGGCGATGTGCCGGCCGGGGAGTTCTGCCAGGAGTTCCAGCGCCGCGCGGCAGGAGAACGGGCTCGCGTTGTAGGTATCGTCGATCAGAAGCGAGCCGCGCGGCCCCGCGATCGGGAGCAGTCGCAGCCGCGCTCCAGGGTCCTGGAGGCCGGCTTCGATGGCTTCCCAGGACAGCCCCAGGCGACGGCCGAGGGCGACGGCCGGCAGTGCGCTGTAGACGCTGTGGCGGCCGATGAGCGCGCAGCGCAAGGGCCGCTGCTCGCCCTCCGTTTCAGCCGTGAACGCGATCCCCTCCAGCCCGAGGCTATGAACCTCGACCGCGCGCACGTGGCAATCGGCACCGGTGCCGAAGTAGCGCACGGGGGCACGCGTGACCCCCGCCATACCGCGCACGAGCGGTTCGTCCCCGTTCAACAGGGCCAGCCCGTCTTCGGGCAGAGAAGCGGGGAGCTCCGACTTGGCCTGCGCGATGCATTCGAGGGTGCCCATCCGTTCCAGGTGGGAATGGGATACGTTCGTCACGACGCCGATCTGGGGCCGGGCGATCTGGGTGAGGAGATGGATCTCGCCCGGACCGTAGGTGCCCATCTCGAGCACCACAACCTCGTGCTCCGGACGCAGATCGAGCAGCGTCAGCGGCAGGCCGATTTCGTTGTTGTAGCTCGCGACGCTCTTGAGGGTGCGGAATCCGCGCGAAAGGACGGCGGCGACGGTTTCCTTGGTCGTGCTCTTGCCCACGCTGCCGGTGATGCCGATGACCAGAGGCTGGAAGCGCTTCCGGTGTCGCGCAGCGAGCCGTTGCAGGCCATCGAGCGTGTCCGGGACCAGCACCACGGTGACACGGCTGTCTTCCGGGCCGCTGCAGGTCCAGGAGTCGCCCTGCCAGCGAAACACCCGCGCCGCCAGCCGGACGCACCGTTCCACCGGGAAGCGATCGGCACGGGCGAGCGCTACACGGCACCCTTTTGCGAACGCCTCTTCCACGAAATCGTGGCCGTCCCGGTGTTCTCCGGGCAGGGCCACAAACAGATCTCCTGGCCGGCAGCGACGGGAATCGATCGTCACACCGGAAAAGGGCTGTGCCGGGCCCGGAGAGCATCCGGCCGGCACGGGTCCGTAACACAGAAGCAGGTCCTCAAGCGAAACCATCGCCTATCCTTGCTCGCCGGCGCAAGATCACGGCCCCTGGGGTTGAACCGGTTCCGTCGGCGGGATCTGCAGGTAAGTCAGCAAGAACCGCGTGAGATCCCGCACTACGGGCAAGGCGATCTCCTCGCCCCAGATCACGCTGTTGCCTTCGATGCGCACAAGGATCAGGAAGCGCGGGTCGTCCGCCGGGGCGTATCCGATGGCGGAGGCGATCGTCCGGTGGGGCTCATAGCCTCCGCCATCGGGGATCGGGATCTGTGCCGTCCCGGTCTTGACCGCGACGCGATAGCCCGGCACGAACGGTCCGCCGTCCTCTCCCTTGACCGCACCGATGCCTACAAGCATCTCGGTGAGCTCCCGGCAGGTATCCGGGCGAAAGACCTGCCGTCGGATCGTGGGCAGCGTTTCCGTCACCGCGCCCTGACGGCCGATGGCAGCGACGACGTACGGCTTCATCAACTTGCCGCCGTTCGCCACCGCGGACACCGCCGTGGCCAGCTGGATAGGCGGCACGGAGATTGCCTGCCCAAAGGCGTTTACCGCAAGGTCCGTCTCGCTCCAGAACTCGTCCCCGTACATCCGGACAGGGGGGACGACCTCGCCGGCAAGGTCTATGCCGGTGGGTTCCCCGAAGCCCAGCAGTTTCAGGTAGCGGTAGTACACCTCCGGCCCCACACGCAGGTTGATGGTCGCCGCGCCCACGTTGCACGAGTGGAGGAGGATCTCCCCCATCGTTTCGTGCCCGTGACCGAGCCCGTTCCAGTTGTGGATCGGGTATCCTCCCACATAGAGCACACCGCTACATTCGAACGCCGAATCGGCCCGTACCACGCCTTCCTCCAGGGCGATGGCCATGGTCAGGATCTTCATCGTCGAACCCGGTTCATAGTCCCTGGCGATCGCCGGGTTCGTGTACATCAGATCGCGGCAGGCCGGATCGGCGGCACAGCGGGCCGGGTCGTTCGGATCGAAGGTCGGCCAGGAAACCATAGCCAGGATAGCGCCCGTCTTGGGGTCCATCACGATGATGTCCCCACGCCTGGCCTCTGCTTCCTGGATGGCCCGCACGAGCCGGCGTTGCGCCTGGTACTGGATGTCGAGGTTGAGGGTGAGGGTGATATCTGCCCCGTCGATGGGCGATTGCTCTTCATAGCGGCCGATAGGGATGGAGTTGTCCTTTCGGTCCCGTTCCATGCGCATCCGGCCGTCAACGCCCTTCAACAGGTCGTCGTAGTACGCTTCCACGCCCAGCGTGGCCGTGTACTCGCTGACCTGCCGAGCATCGGGATTCCCTTTGTCCACCAGGTATCCCAGAACGGGCGCGAACAGCCCGCCGTACGGGTAGGTGCGGTGCGGTTCGACCTCGAGGTACAACCCATGCTGGAGGTAGATGCCCTCGGGGCGCTCGGTACCTCCGAAGAGGGCAATGAGCTTTTCGGCTTTTTCCGACTCTACCCAGCGCGCCCAGGGGATATTGCCTTTTCCCTGGCCCGTCAGGTAGAGCTGGGTCGTTCCAGGATCCTGCCAGGTGGCCAGGTCCGAAAGCAGGATCGCCGCCTCAGGAGAAATCTTCCCCTGGCGGATCGCCTGACCGAGCGCCGTGCCGTCGACCCAAAGCATGTAGCCCTTCAGGTTCACCGCAAGCGGCCGGCCGAGCTGGTCGTAGATGTGCCCCCGACGCGCCCGGATGATCTTGGTGACAGAGATGTCGTTCAGCCCCTCTTCCACAAAAAAACTGCGCCGGAAGACCTGCAGGTCGAGCAACCGCCCCGAAACCACCAGGGCAAGCGCGCAGAACAACCCCATGACGAAGAGCGTTCGCCGACGTGCAGAGACGGCAAGCTCGCTCATCCTGCCCTCCTCAAGGCTGCTCCGCCAGCGCCGCGCCTGCGTTGGCCTCCGACCAGCCGGATGGCAGCACGACGAACGAAACGTCTTCCGGTGCAAGTGGCTCCATGCCGTGCTCCCGTGCCCACGCTTCCAGAGCGGCCGGGTCCTGCGAGAGCGCGAGGCGACCGAGCAGTTCTTCCCGTTCCCAGATCAGGCGCTGCTCTTCGTTCTTCAACTGCCGAATATCGTAGGCGAGCGAAACGACCCGCCCGGTCTGTGCCAGGGCGAGGAGGGCCAGGAGACACGCACCCGTGGCGACCAGGAAAAAGACCGCCTTGCCTCCCAGGTCGAAGTACCAGGGCAATATAGCGCGTCGCTTTTGGGCCTGTACCAGCGGCCGCAACACTTGGCTCCTCGTTGTCATCCCGCACCTCCTTCGCCTGCCACACTCGAGTCACGCAACGAGCGATGATGCTGTTCTGCTTCCCGGTCCCCGTCCCCTTCACCGTAGTTGCCGCACCGCTCCGCAACCCGCATGCGTACACTACGGGCGCGAGGGTTGCGCTGCACTTCTTCCGCTCGGGCTTTGCGCGCCCGCCCAAGGACCCGCAACCGGACGGGTCGGCGGCAGCCCCCGCTCCGGAGCGAACGGCAGGGGCGCTCGGGCTGCCCGGCCGGTACAAACTCCGGACACGCTTCGACCGGCAAGTTGTCCGGCCATTCGCAGGCGCCGCTCTCGCGGCGCAGGAACTCCTTGACCAACCGGTCTTCCAGCGAATGGAACGTCAGCACCACGAGCCGGCCTCCCGGAGCGAGTAGATCCACTGCCGCTTGGAGCCCCCTGGGCAAGCGCTCGAGCTCCTGGTTCACCGCGATACGCAGCGCCATGAAGGTCTGCGTCGCGGGGTGGATGCGTTGCCTGGGGCGGCCCACGACATCCGCAACGAGCTGCGCCAGCTGGAGAGTGGTCCGGATCGGCGTCCGCTCGCGCACCTGCACGATCCGTCGGGCGATCCGGCGAGAGGCTGGCTCTTCGCCGTACCGCCACAGTAGCTCCGCCAGTTCTTCTTCACTCAGGCTGTTCACCAGGTCCGCCGCGGTCGGGCCTGATGAGGGATCGTACCGCATATCGAGCGGTGCCTCGAACTGGAAGGAGAAACCGCGTTCCCGGGAAGCCAGCTGGATCGAAGAAACCCCAAGGTCGAACAACACCCCCTGGACGGGAGCGAATCCGTGAGCCCGGGCCAGTTCGGCGAGGCGGGCATAATCTCCCTGCACGACGACCGCGCGGGTTCCGAACCGGGACAGATGCTCGCGGGCCAAAGCGATCGCCTGCGGGTCGCGGTCGACCCCGAGAAGCAGCCCATCGGGTGCGCTCCGCTCCAGGATGGCGCTCGCGTGCCCTCCGCCCCCGACCGTGGCGTCGATGTAACGGCTACCTGCCCGAGGGGCAAGGGCCTCCACTACGGCCTCCAGGAGCACCGGGATATGTTCGTAAGGTGCCGGCATGGAGGAACATCCTCCGATCAGCAGCAAACTCACGAAAGTCAGAATACGATCCCCAGGCTGGAAAGCTGTTCCGCAAGTGAACTCACCCCGCCCTGGATGCGCGGCAGCTCCTCCGCCCAGCGTTTGGCAGACCACACCTCGATATACGTGTTCAACCCGGCGATCACGACCTCGCCGTCCAGAGCGGCGTATTCCCGCAGGATAGGGGGGATCAGGATACGTCCCTGTCGGTCGAGTTCGCTCGCAAAGGCGGCGGTGAAGAATGTGCGCCGCAGGATGCGCACAGCAGGTTCATTCGCGGGAAGGTTGCTCAGGCGTTCCGCGAGCGGCAGCCATTGCGACTTCGGGTAGATGTACAGGCAGGGGTCCAGGCCACGGGTCACGACAAGGCCCTCGCTCAAGCCGCTGCGGAAACGTGCGGGGATAGCCAGGCGTCCTTTCGCGTCGATCGTATGGCGGTACTCGCCAAGGAACATCGCCCGGTGCCTTTCTGGTGATTCCCCACTTTTCCCCACTTTCTTCCCTTGCGCGCCATTATACACGCTCTCGCGCCCTACGTCAAGGGCCTAAGGTTACCATTTTGGGAAACGCAGGCAAAAATCGACCGAGGAAGCCCTGACTTCCCCCACTTGAGAACATCTGTTCGCCATATCGCAGGGGGTGTTCCCCACCGGCGCGGGGCTTGGGAAACCCGGTTGCCCGGGCATCCGATCTGTGCTATGATGCGGGCGGCCTTGCGGGCGGGTTCCGGGGAGGCCAGGCAAGCTGGGGTCAGGTGCGGTCCCCGGTGGCGGCGGACTGCAGGAGGTGTCAGATGCGGTGTCGTTCGTGCGGAACGGAGAACCTCGAGGATGCCCGGTTCTGTACCGGGTGCGGCAGTCCGCTGGTTGGCACGGGGCAAGTACCCGAAACGGGCGTGACTGTTCAGCTGCCACCTGCCGATGAAGGCGTCCGCGGAAGCTCTGCATCGGGCCTTCGCTATCAGATCATCGGAACCACGCTTCAGGCGCTGATCCTGGAACTACAGCCCGGTCAGGCGGTCTACAGCGAGGCGGGCGCGCTCTCCTGGATGAGCGCGAACGTCCAGATGGAGGCCGTGTCCGGAGGCGGACTGGGCAAGATGCTCGGCCGGCTGGTGACCGGAGAATCGCTGTTCGTCGTCGATTACCGTGTGACGAACGGTGTGGGGCTGGTTGCCTTCGGGAACGAGTTCCCGGGAAGGATCGTGCCCATCGAACTGGCTGCGAACCAGTCGCTCGTCGTGCAGAAGGACGCCTTCCTGTGCGCGGAAAAGTCCGTCCAGATGTCCGTGCACTGGCAGAAGCGGCTGGGCGCGGGCTTTTTCGGCGGCGAGGGATTTCTCCTGCAGCGCCTGACGGGCCCCGGGATGTTCTTTGCCGAACTGGACGGTGAGACAGTGGAATACACCTTGCAACCGCAGCAGGTATTGCTCGTCGACCCGGGACACGTGGCGATGTTCGACCCCACGGTGTCGTTCGACGTACAGATGGTACGGGGGATCAAGACGATGCTCTTCGGTGGCGAGGGTCTGTTCCTTGCTCACCTGACCGGGCCGGGGCGCGTGTGGCTTCAGACCATGCCGATGGTAAACCTGGTACGGGCCATTGCACGCTACCTGCCGCGCGAGCGCGGCGGTGGAGGAGTCCAAATCAACCTGGGAGGCTAGACGATGCTCGACCGAACGATCCGCCTGTTCCGCGAAGCCGTTTCCGGCAAGGCTGCGCTACTGGACCTGGCACAGATCGTCGCCTTCCATCGGATCCAGTCCAGCCCGGGTTTTCGGGAAGCGGCGCGCTATTGCGCAGATCGACTGCGGGAAGCTGGCATCCCCACAGAAATCCTGTCCTTCCCCGCGGACGGGGTTACCGAATATTGGGGCTATCCGATCCCCCAGGAGTGGAGCGCCCGTTCGGCGGTATTGCGGCTCGTGTCCCCGGAGCGGGAAGCACGGGTGCTTGCGGACTATCGGGAAGAGAAGATTGCCCTGATCCAGCGGAGCCTGGCGACACCAGCGGACGGGGTGGAGACGGAGCTCGTCGTGCTGGAAGACGGGGAAGAGGAGAGCGAGTACGAAGGGCTGGATGTGCAGGGCAAGATCGTCCTGACCCGCGGCGACCTGGAGCGAGTACGGGAGCTCGCCGTGGAACGTCGTGGCGCGATCGGGATCGTGTACGACGGGATGCGGGAAGCCCCTCCGGTCCGCCCTGCGATGAGCCTGGATGCACGGCAGTACACCTCTTTCTGGTGGGCGGATGGTCAGACGCGCTGTTTTGGGTTCGTGCTGTCGCCGCACCAGGGCGAATGGCTCAGGCGCCTGGCCAGGGCGGAAGCGCGGGAGGGACGGAGCGTCCGGTTGCACGCCCAGGTGGACGCTTCGTTCTACGCGGGGCATATGGAGGTCGTGGAAGGTTTCCTTGCCGGGGAAACGGCAGAAGAGGTCTGGCTGATCGCTCATCTGTGCCATCCGCAGCCCTCGGCGAACGACAACGCCTCAGGATCGGCTACGCTCCTGGAGGTCGCACGGGCGATCGGGCGGCTTGTCGCCGCAGGGGATCTCCCTCGGCCAAGGCGCGGGGTGCGGTTCCTGCTGGTCCCCGAGATGACAGGCACGTACGCCTACCTGGCGACACACGAAGCGCTGATCCCGCGTGCCGTTGCCGCGCTGAACCTGGACATGGTGGGAGAGGACCAGGCCAAGTGCGGGAGCACGCTGAACCTCACCCGGGCCCCGCTCTCCGCCCCGAGCGTGAGCGATGACCTGCTCGCCCTCATCCTGCAGGGGGTTGCGGCAGAAGGCGAAGGGTTCATGGGCAGCAGTCGCTACGCGCTGTTCCGATGGACGGAAGCTCCCTTTTCCGCAGGCAGCGACCATTACATCCTGACCGACCCCACGGTCGGCATCCCGTGCCCGATGATGCTCCAGTGGCCGGACCGCTTCTACCACACGAGCGCGGATACGATCGACAAGGTCGACCCGGAGATGCTGTGGCGCGTGGGCACTGCTGCATCGACCTACCTGTGGTGGTTCGCCACGGCGGGAACACGCGAGGCGCTGTGGCTCGGCTACGCCATGGTACGCCGGACAGAAGCGCGGATCGGGCAAATGGCGCAGGAGTGGCTGGATGCGATCCTGGCCCGTGAGGGGGCCTCCCCGGATGATCTGGCCCTGGAAAGGGGCCGGCTCGCGCAGAGGCTGCAGCTTCTCGCAGAGCATCGGGTTGCCTCACTGCGGCTCCTCGAACGCCTCGCAGGAGAGCCGTTAGGGCCTTGTGGGATGTGGGAAGATGCCCTCCGCGCAGCAACCGTGCGCGAACTGGACCGCATCGACCACGCCCTCCGCAACTTCTTTGACGAGACAGTCCCACCTCCACCGCAGCGTGAGCCGGACGAATGGGAAGCGAAAGCGGCGCGGATCGTGCCGCGGAGGGTGCACCGTGGCCCCTTCTCGCTGCGGAACCGTCTGTCGCTCCTCAGCCCGGAGGAACGGGATGCACTCCGCCCGCTGATGAAGGAACTGTGGCACTCGGTCGCCCCGACGCTGGCGATGTACTGGACAGATGGCCGGCGCACGTTGCGGGAGATCGCGGACCTTGTCGAGGCCGAGTGCGGCCTGCGCGACACGAAGCAGCTGGTGCACTATTTCGAGCTGCTTGCACGGATGGGGCTGGTCACCCTGGAGCAGGCGGAATAACGGCCTCCGACCGCGCGGAGACCAGGCGATGGTCCTTCCCCTGGCCTGCGCGTCCGGTTAGCGTCGTCCGAACTCGCGTAGCAGTTGTTGCTGGCTCAATAGGACGACCGTAGGCCGGCCGTGGGGACATGTGCGAGGAAGTCGGGTCTTTTCCAGGAGGCGGACGAGCTCGCGCATCTCCTCGGCTGTGAGGGTTTGCCCGGCTCGCACGGCGCTGTGGCAGGCAACCGTGATGAGCATCGCCTCTTCCCAGTCCTCGGCGCAGCGCAGTCCCTCGCTCCATGCGTCGATCAGGCTTTCCAGGGTACTCCGGAGGTCCACCCTCGCAAGCACCACAGGGACGTTGCGCAAGCGGTACGTCCTGTCCCCGAACGGCTCGAGGAGGAAACCCAAACGTTCCAGCTGTTCCCTGTGCTCCTCGAGAAAAGCCTCCTGAAGCGGCGTTACCTCCACAAGGAGGGGTTCCAGGAGCGCCTGGGTGCGCAGTGCCTGACGTCGGTATTCGTCCAGGATCTGCTCGTACAGCACGCGTTCGTGCGCCGCGTGCTGGTCGATCACGTACAGTCCGTCCGGTCCCTCGGCGAGGATGTAGCTCGACGCCAGCTGGCCCAGCACACGCAGGGGCGGAAGCGCTGGCTCACCGGCCGCGGGGAGCTCCGCCTCCCCGGGGAAGAGCTCGCCACCCGGGCTCGGGCGAGGAGGGGAGGGCGGAGCGCTCCTGCGAGTGGGGACCTGTATCACCGCAGGGGACGAAATGTGAGGGATGGCTGCGTGGGCCTGGAGAGCTTCCCGAACCGCGCGCTGGACGGCTGCGAACACGCGGTCCGGCTCGGCGAACTTGACCTCCGCCTTTGTCGGATGCACGTTTACGTCCACCAGGGCGGGGTCCAGTTCGATGCCGATGACAGCGACCGGGTGCCGGCCAGCCATCAGGAGAGTGTGATAGGCTTCTTCCAGGGCATATGTGAGACTTGTATCCCGGATACGCCGCCCGTTGACAAAAAGCGTCATCGCACGCCGGCTGGCCCGGCTCAGAGATGGCTGTCCGACATACCCGCTCACGCGCACGACATTTGCCCCGGACCCGAACGCCGATTCTACCGGGATCATCTGGCGCGCCGTCTCCAATCCGTACACTTCGACCAGAGCGTCGAAGAGTTGGCCCGAGCCGCTCGTGCGCAGGACCGTACGTCCATCGCTCAGGAGGTGAAAGGAGATCTGCGGGTGCGCAAAGGCATAGTCGGATACCAGGGAGTGGATGTACGCTGCCTCCGTCTGCGGTGTCTTCAAGAACTTTAGCCGTGCAGGCGTGTTGAAAAAGAGGTCGCGCACCCACACCACCGTACCGATGGTGCAGGCACGCGGGATCGGTGGAGAGATCGTCTCGCCTTCCGCGCGCACCTCCATTCCCACGGATTGGCCTGCGGGGCGCGAAACGAGCGTGAGGTGTGACACCGCGGCGATGCTCGCCAGCGCTTCCCCGCGGAAGCCCAGCGTACGCACGCGGTAGAGGTCATCCGCAGAGCGGATCTTGCTCGTCGCGTGGCGCCGGCATGCCCGCTCGATCTCTTCCGCCGGGATGCCGCAGCCGTCGTCCACCACGCGGATCTCCTGCCGGCCGCCGGCGCGGATCTCCACGCGGATGTGGCGTGCTCCGGCATCGATCGCGTTCTCGACCAGTTCCTTGACGACGGAGGCCGGCCGTTCCACAACCTCGCCTGCGGCGATCTTGGCGACGACTTCTGGAGGCAGGATTTCGATGGGCATTGTGACCCGCTCTGGAGGTGAAAAAAGGGCGATCGCTTGCGCCCGCACGGTCCCCTGGCCCGAGAGGTTTGCCCAGATATGCCCCTGGACGGACTCGAACCGCCGACGCAGGGTTTAGGAAACCCTCGCTCTATCCACTGAGCTACAGGGGCTCGAGCAAATTATACCACAGCCGCCCGGAGCGGGGCAACTTGCGTTGTGGGGGCGAAAATCGTAAAATCGGAGCGTCTTTGCGCCACGGAGATCGGGGGAAAACGATGGCCGAAGGCCGGCTCCGCTCCCGTCTGAGCGCTTATGCTGCCCTCGTGCTGCTGGCCTGCGCCGCAGGCTATGTCGTCGCGGTCGGGGTCGAGCTATGGCATCAGGCGCAGGACTGGGCCATCAGCCACCGGGAGCTGGATTTCCCTTCCTATTACCTGGCAGCGCACCGGCTTCTTCAGGGCCAGGACATCTATAGCGGCCTGCGGACAGAAGCACGGTTGCGCCTGGGGATGGAAGGGTACTTCATCGACAGCGCGGTGGGGCCTCCAGCGTTTGCGATGGTCCTTGCCTGGCTGGTGTTGCTCCCGTACCCCGTGGCATGGGGAGTGTGGCAAGCCCTTTCTCTGGTTGCGCTGGCATGTTCCATCTGGCTTATCGTGCGCGAGTTGCGTCTCACCCTGTACAAGCAGGAATGGGTCACCCTGGGTTGCGCGCTCGTCCTTTTCCCCCCGCTGGCTTTCCATCTCGTGTATGCCCACACAGAATTGTTCCTGTTGCTCACACTGACGCTCGCCTGGCTCTGCCTCAGGCGCCACAGGACCATCCTGGCCGGACTGTTGCTGGGCCTCGCGGCTGCAACCCGGCTCTATCCGGTGCTCTTCATCCTGTTCCTGCTTCAGCGCCGCGCCTGGAAAGCGCTTGCTGCAGCAGCAGGTGCAGCCGTGGGGATATCGGCCCTCGCAGGTCTTGCCTGCGATCCAGGTGCATACCTCCGATACGGCGCGATCCAGCGAGAGGTCATCCCGAATCTGTACGGCCTCCAGGGGAACGCATCGCTGTGGGGAATGGTGTTCAAGGTCGCCTCGCTGCGCTCCCGTGTTCCGGGTGCTTCGCTAGTACCCATAGTGCTCGGTTTCCTCGCTTCGTTGGGGATCGTGGCAGCGACATTCCTGCTGGTGCGTCGGGCCCAGGCAGCAGCCCCGGCTTCGCAGGGGACAGACGTGTACATGCTTGACCGAGGATTTGCCCTGTATACGGTTGCCTGTCTGCTCGCCTCCCCTCTTGCCTGGGTATACTACCAGGTGCTGTTGTATCTCCCCTTTCTTGTCCTGCTCGCCAGGCTCAAGGAGCGGCCGTGCCGGCGGTGCCTCTGGGCGATCGGGGTGGCGGCGATCGCCGCGCTTTCGCCCTTCGCCACACTCCTCTGGCGCGATCCGCCGACTACCATCAAGTGGCTCCAGGCACTCTTCCCCACGGTCACGCCTGCGGCGACCCTGGTGGCACTCGCCCTGTTGCCGTCCCGCACCGTTTCGGGGGCCGATACACGAGCGGAAAGCGACCTGACCGCGGGCGCACCCTAACCCTTCTCCAGCACCAGGATTCCCGCCGCGAGGAGCGCTTCCGTTAGCGCGGGAGCCGGGATCAGGCGCAGCCGGTACATCTGCCACAGGAAGCGCTCCAGATGGACAAAGACCTCGCTGCGCGTCAGGTTCACCTTCCAGGCGCGGGATGTGTCTGCAAAGGCCGTTGTGCGTCGCAAGGCGACGTCCGACACCATCCGCTCGCTCAGCGCGGAAACCGCTGGCCCGGGCAGAGCGCACAGGGTAAGGAGGAACGAATCGGGCGGAGCGCCAAAGGGAACCGCGTAGGGGCGCACGAGGATGTGGTGGCGGCGATCCCCCACGAGGAAGCCGGTTCCTCCCCAAACGCTTTCTTCTCGAGGCACCTCAGCGGTGGCTCCGCTGTACAGGTCTGCAAGGAAGACGCCGAACGCCTGTAGCAGCTCGCCCGCGGGCACCGCGTGGCCGGCGATCGGAAGCGGCGCTTCGAGTAGCTCGCGACCCAAAAGCTCGGCGAGACCGCTGCGCCGTTCCTCGGGGACGGCCCACCGGCCCCCACCGCGCGCCTCCAGGAAACCCTCGGATTGGAGCTCTGCAAGCACTTCTCCAAGCGGTGTCCGACCATAGGTAGATCGGAAGAACGGCTCGACCGTTTCGACCGCAAGGTCTTCCAGGCCAAAGAGCAGGTGGGCGTCCAGCCATGGAGCGAGCAACAACGAGTGCTGGGGTAACGCCTGCACGTCGGGCCTCGCGCGTTCGTCACAGCGATCCACGGGAACCTCCTTCTGGCCCTACGAAATCGGAATCGACCGCCTGCTGCAGCTCCTGGAGCGCCTGCTGGAGCGTCCGCCGGGTGAGCTGAGACAGCGGCAGATACTTCCCGCGGCTCAAGGCGGCCATCTGGCGGCAGTTACTGCGGCCGGCCTCCTGGCCGGTCGGTTCCGTATCGACGACCAGGGTAGCGATCCGCTCCCATACCAGTCGGCGACACAGCTGCGCCACTTCCTGGTACGGATCGTCGCCCGGCCGCATTGCCACGTTCGGCAATCCGTCTGAAATCACCACCAGCACCGGGATCGCGTTCCTGTGCTTCAAGCGCTCCAGGCACAGCAGCCGGCAAGCCTTCCAGATCGCGTCCGGCAGCGGTGTGGAGCCACTCACCGGGATATGCCTCAGGCGCAAGGCTGCACGTGCCAGGCTGCTCGTGGGCGGAAGAAAGACTGTCGCATCGGGCTTGCGGCTGTGGCGGAAGGCGACCAGGGCGATGCGGTCGTGGTGGTGGTAGGCGTCCCGCAACAGATCCAGCACTACGGCTTTGACGCGCTCGAGCGTCTTCTCGACGTGGATCGACCAGCTGTTGTCGACGACAAAGGCGATCACGTACGGGGACCGGTGCCGCCGCAGTTTTTCCCGGAGATCTTCCGGCTGTACTTCGAGCTTACCCGACCCGTGTCCGGCAGCACGCGCAGCCGCGGCCCGCAGGGTCGCGTCCAGCGCCACGTCGTCGACGGAACGATGGGGAAAGCGAGGGCGCGTGTACTTGCCCCGTCGCCGGTGCACGATCGCGGCATCGCGCAGCCCGCTCGCCGCGCGCAACTCCGGTGGGCGCCTTCGGGGAAAACGGAATACGCCCGCGGTGTCCGTCGCCGCTTCTCCGATACCCGGTTCGGCGAGCGCCAAGCCAGCTAGTTCGACGGGTTCCCCATGATCAGAGGGATGGTCTTTTTTTTTACGTCCAACGGCGTCCCGAGGATATCTTCCAGCCGGCGACGGATGGTCAACGGGTCGAGCTGGGCCCCGATCGCAAAGGGGTCGTGCGGCAGACGGTGCCCCAGCGCCAGGAGCGCCGCTTCCAGCACATCCCCAGCTTCCACCTCCAGGCGCCCGTCCAGCGCAGCCAGGGTCTTGGCGCACTGGAGGATGGTGATGTCCGCCCGGTGGCTCCGCACTTCGGAGCGCACCGTCAGCTCGGCGATCGCGCGGTAGAGCGCATCGGGTGTACGGACACGCGGCAGCAACGCCGCCGCCTGCTGGATCTGCTGCCGGAGCTGCTCCTGCGATGCCTGATATCGTTGCGCAAACCCGATCGGATCCGCTGCAAACGCCTCGCGCCGCTTCATCACCTCGATGCGGGATGCCTCATCGAGCAAGGCATCGATCTCCACCTGGAGGCCGATGCGGTCGGCGATCTGGGGGCGCAGTTCCCCCTCCTCCGGGTTCATCGTCCCTACAAGAAGGAACCGCGCCGGATGGCTCACGGACACCCCTTCGCGTTCCACAATGTTCACGCCCAGGGCGGCGGCGTCCAGGAGGAGGTCGACGATATGGTCGTCCAGCAGGTTGATCTCATCGATGTAGAGGATGCCGCGGTGGGCCTCCGCCAAGAGCCCCGGCTCCAGCGCACGCACCCCTTCCCGCAGGGCTCGGGTAATATCCAGGGTGCCGGCGACCCGGTCTTCGGTCGCGTTAAGGGGAAGGTTCACGAGGCGCCGCGGGCGGACGAGCACAGGGAGCGATTCTCCCTGTGCCACCCGCTCGCGGCAGGCTGCGCATTGCGCCTGCGGGTCGCGCGGATCGCACTGGAACGGACAGTCGGCGACGACCTCGATCGGGGGCAACAGAGCGGCAAGGCCACGGACCGCGGTCGACTTGGCCGTCCCGCTAGGTCCGCGGATGAGCACGCCGCCGATCTCGGGGTTCACGGCGTTCAGCACGAGCGCGGTCTTGAGGCGCTCCTGACCGACGATCGCCGTGAAAGGATAGAGCACAGGGTAGACGTCTTGCAAGCTTTCACCTCGGTCTGGGGGACGAGCGCTGCAGCCGGCAGCGCTCGTCCCCGTGTCGCAATACGATTTAGGTCCGGACACGCCGCTTGCCGAAGGTCGGTTCGGCCGGCGGGATGGGCGGCATCTGCCAGGTACCGGTGATGGGCACCGGCGTATCCCGGTTGATGATTACGTCGATGAGCGTGGGTCGGTCCGACTTGATCGCCTGCTCAAAGGCGGGCGCAAAGTCGCCGGGGCGCTCGACGCGGATCCCGACCGCTCCCATGGCCTCGGCCATCTTGGCAAAGTCCGGGTTCCACAGTTCGCCGGTCTTGACCTTCATGAAGCTCGTACCGATCTCCCGGCCGTCGAGGTAGAAGCGCTGCAGGTCGCGGATGCACCCGATGGAATAGTTGTTGAAGACGACCCAGACGACAGGGAGGTCGTACTCCACTGCGGTAGCCACCGCGTGTGGCGTCATCATAAAGCCACCGTCGCTGCAGACGTTCACGCAGGGCGACTCGGGGCGCGCCAGTTTCGCTCCCAGGACGCCGCACACGCCAAAGCCCATTGCAGCGAAGCCGCCGGGGCTGATATGGGTAAGCGGCTGTGGCGTGTCCCAATACTGCTCGACCCAGGCCTGGTTGTTGCCCACGTCAGCCACAAGGATGGTATCCGGCGGCGCGATCCGGCGCATATCCATCAGGATGCGGCGCGGGTCGATGGGCACTTCCTCGTTCGTCGCGTAGGGGCTGATAAAGTTCTGCCAGGCGGTCTTGTACTCGTAGATCTCGTCCAGCCAGGCCTTGCTGTCGCGACGGATGCCCTTCGCCTTCGCCATCTCCAGGATCTGGGCAAGGAAGGCCTTCGCATCCGCTACGATGCCCAGCTCTACGGGGTAGTTGCGCCCGATCTCGCTCGGGTCGATGTCGACGTGGATCAGCTTGGTGGGCGGGATGTTGTAGATGTAGCCCGGCAGCCAGGAAGCACAGTGGAGGTCGGAGAAGCGAGCGCCGATGGCGAGGATCACGTCCGCGTTGCGGGCCGCCTCCGCCGCGGGGTAGTGGCCCCAGCACCCGGCAACGCCGAGGTAAAGCGGATCGCCTTCGGCCATGGCACCCTTGCCCATCAGGGTCGTATAGACCGGGATGTCGAGGTACCTTGCGAACGCCTTCAGCTCCTCGGTCGCACCGGACACCATCACCCCGCCGCCGGCCAGGATCAGGGGGCGCGCGGCCTTGGCCAGGAGGTCGAGCGCTTTCTCCACAGCTTCGGGCGAAGCCGGCGTCCGCCAGTGCATGGGACGCGACCACTGCTCCGGATCCGGGATCTCGACATCCGCCTTGCGGATGTACAGGTCGTACGGGATGTCAAAGTGGCACGGACCTGGGCGGCCGGTACGCATCAGTTTGAAAGCTTTCGGGAGGTAGCGGACGAGGTCCTCGACCTTGCGGATCTGCCAGGAGTGCTTGACGATGGGCTTGAGCACCGAGGGGAAATCGCCGGGGAAGTAGCGGTACTCCTCCTGCAGGGCACCGGTGTCGAACTGGTCGGTCGTCACCTGCCCGGTGACCACGAGGAACGCCGAGGAATCGTAGAAGGCGTTGGCCACCGCGATGGTCAGGTTCATCGGGCCCGGCCCGGTCGAGGCGTAGACGAGCAGCGGCACCCCGGTCAGCCGGAAATAGACATCGGCGATGAACCCCGCCGCCTGTTCGACGCGCGGCCAGATGACGCGGATCTTGTCCTGGCGGTCGTAGATGCCGTCCAGCAAGCCGATCGCCCCGTGGCCGGCATAGCCGATGACGTAGGGGACCTTCTCCTTGATCAGGTATTCGGCGATGATCTCGCAACCCCGATACTCGGCCATGGCTGCAACCTCCTTACCTTGAGGCAGTCGCTCCAGCGCCCCTTGCTGGTTCTTGCCGACCTCTGTGTCTGTCTGCTCCGATCACCCCCTTTCCGAGCGGACTCTCCGTCCGAGCGAGCAGCATCCGCACTGCACAGCTCAGACACCCGAACCTGGAAAGGCGGTTGGTCCGCTACCCCATCTTCGACGGAGCCATCGCCGGGGACTCCGCGTCGTCTGGTTGTGTATTGTAACCGATTTCACGGAGAAAATCAAGGGGGCGCCGGCTCCAGTTTCCAACGAACTATCCCACGGTAGCGAGGCGAGCACAGCGATTTTCGCTCGAAGAGGCACCATGGGTTTCCGATCCGGGCTGGTGGGGGTTTTCGAAGCCCAAAGGATGGCGGTTACGCTCGCGGGTCTCAAATGGTCTCACGGGCTTGTTTTCACTTTGTTGGAAACTGGGGGGCGGCGACACTTGTTTGACAGCGCACGCTCTCTCGGATAGGATGGAAATGGACGGAGTGACCGTTGGCGCTCCAGGAGGTTACGATGCGGCAACAGGAACATCGGCGGATTTATGTCACCGTTGCTGGGAACATCGGGGTGGGCAAGAGCACGCTTGTGGAGCTGCTCTCTCGCGAATTCGGGTGGCAGCCGTACTATGAGCTGGTCGCCGATCATCCATACCTGGACGATTACTACCGCGACATGCACCGCTGGGGGTTCCACGCACAGATCTACTTCCTGAGCCAGCGTTACGAACAACACCAGGAAATCTCGGACAATCCGCTGTCTGTGTGCCAGGATCGGAGCATGTACGAAGACTACGAGATCTTTGTGAAAGGGCTTCTGGAGCAGGGGATCCTGACTCCGCGAGACTTTCAGACCTACCGCCGCCTTTTCCTGGCGCTATCGCGCAGCGTCGATCGTCCGGACCTCCTGATCTACCTGAAGGCGTCCGTCCCAACCCTGCTTGCGCGGATCAATGGCCGATCCCGGCCGTATGAGCGGGAGATCCCCGCAGAGTACCTGGCAACCTTGAACCGGCGTTACGATCTGTGGATCGAGCGCTGGGAAATGTGCCCCGTGATCACCTTCGATTGTGACCGGCTCGATTTTGTACATCGGGAGGAAGACCGGCGCGAGGTGATCCATCGCCTGAGGGAGTATCTGAACCTTCCAGAACCGTAACGTACCTGTCCCGGGGCGTGAAGGAACCGTAGGCCGGCCGTCGGCCGGGCGCATTGCGGCCGGCCAATATAGGCCTCTCCGCTGCGGTATCCTTGTCCGTAACGACAAGGCAACTCGTACGGAGGGATCCGCTGTGGAAGCTGCTCTCATCGCGATCTGCCTGCTCTTGCTCCTGTCCCTGGCTATCCAGACACCTCAAGGCAGCGGGAGCGTGGAGACACCGAGCTTTGCGAGCCCGCACGTTCTCTCCCCCAGGGACCGCGCCCGCCTGGCCGTTCGCGCGCTCCTGCGGAGCCTCCGCGAGCGGTGATGCGAACCCGCCTGCGAGGGGTCCTTCCCTGCCGCGACGCAGGGGAGCCCGCGTTGCGGAACGCGAGGGTTGTCCGTCGTTCCCAGGGCTGGCCTTGCCTAAGCAGGGCTTTCCTGTTTTCCAACGAAGCGGCTGGACGTCGATGCTTCGAGATCCCGAGCGGGCCGCGCAGAGGCTAAGCCCGACCGGCTTCTGCGTTTCGACGCGCGGCTCGCTGCGCGCTACCCTCCGATACGCCCAGCTTCGCCCGGCGGTTCAGCGCAACGCTCAACCGAGGGGATCGGCCGGCGCCTTCGGGGTCTCGATACGGGGGCAAGGACCCGCCTTGCCCCTACGCGCGGCCCACTCGACCGACGAAGGCGCCGGTACGCTTCGGGAGAGGATCGAGCGACGTTCCGGCCCTCCGTTGGGACACAGGAAAGTCCTGGTGCCCGCCGTAGAGCGTTTGCAGGCCGCAATCCGTTATGCTATACTCGGTTTTGGGGCGCGTCGACCCGCATCACACCGTTTCGGGAGTTCAGCATGTGTGGAATCGTCGGCTACGTCGGGCACCGACAGGCGTTGCCCATCCTGCTTCGGAACCTGAACCTGTTGACCTACCGCGGATACGACTCGGCGGGGATCTCGATCGCCTACGACAATCGGCTCTACATCGCCAAGACCGCCGGCAAAGTAAAAGATCTTGAGGCGCTGATCGGCAACTCGCACGTGGAAGGGTCGACCGGCATCGGCCACACCCGCTGGGCCACCCACGGTGCCCCCAATCAGGTGAACGCGCATCCTCACACCGACTGTCGCGGCGAGATTTCCCTGGTGCACAACGGCATCATCGAAAACTACTACGAGCTGCGCGAAGAACTGCGGGCTCGGGGACATACGTTCGTATCGGAGACCGACACTGAAGTACTGGCCCACCTGATCGAGGAGTACTACGACGGAGACCTGACGGGAGCCGTGCGCCAGGCGATGCAGCGGGTGCGGGGAGCACTCGCGGTCGCGGTCATCAGCCGCCTGGAGGAGGACAAGATCGTCGCCGCGAAGCTCGATACGCCCCCGTTGATCATCGGCCTGGGGAGGGGCGAGAACTTTGTCGCGTCGGACATCCCCTGCCTGCTTGCGGATACGAACAAGGTCTACATCCTAGAGGATGGGGAGATCGCTGAGGTCACTGCGGACAACGTACGCATTTCCTCCTTTCTGGAGCGCCCGACCCCGCGCGTCTACCAGCGGCAGGTAACTGTCATCGAGTGGACCGCCGATATGGCGGAGCGCGGGGGCTACCCCCATTTCATGCTGAAGGAGATCTACGAGCAACCGGCCACCATCCGTGACACGCTTCGCGGCCGGCTGGATCGCGATAACCACCGGATCATCCTCGAGGATTTCCCCCTCTCGCCGCGCCAGATCCAGCAGACGCAGCGCCTGACGATGGTCGCCTGTGGCACGGCGTACCACGCGGCCCTCGTGGGCAAGTACCTCTTCGAGGAGCACTTGCGTATCCCGACGGAGGTGGACATCGGCTCGGAGTACCGCTACCGGCATCCGATCGTACATCCGGGCGATATCGTCATCGCGATCAGCCAGTCAGGAGAAACGGCCGATACGATCGCCAGCGCCCGAGAAGCCCAGATGCAGGGCGCGACGGTGGTCGCGATCACGAACGTCGTCGGGAGCACGATCTCCCGCCTGGCCGATGCTACCCTGTACACCCGCGCCGGCCCGGAGATCGCTGTGGCTTCGACGAAGGCCTTTGTGGGACAGCTCGTCGCGCTTTACTTGCTCCTCCTCTACTTCGCCCAGTTCCGTCTGCCCCGGTGGACCGACGCGCTCGAGGAGATCTACACCGGACTTCCCGGACTTCCGGAGAAAGCACAGCGCTTGCTGGATGACACGTCAAAGATCCGGGAACTGGCACGAGAAATCAGCCGGGCTAGTGCCTGCTTTTTCCTGGGACGGCACCTGGACGAACCGATCGCGCGCGAGGGTTCCCTCAAGCTGAAGGAGATCTCCTACATCCACTCGCAGGGGTACGCGGCCGGCGAGCTGAAGCACGGGACCCTTGCCCTGATGGAGCCCTCCACTCCGGTGATTGCGCTCGCTACACAATCCGCGCTCCGGGAGAAGATGTTGAACAACATCCAGGAGGTGCTGGCACGGGGAGCCCCGGTGTTCCCGGTCGTCCCTGAAGGCACACGGGAAGTCGAAGCGCTGGGCGTGCGGCGGATCGAAATTCCGCGCACGTGCGACCCGCTCGCCCCGGTGCTTGCGGTCATCCCGCTCCAGTTGCTGGCGTACTACTGCGGGGTAGAACGGGGATGCGACATCGATCAGCCCCGCAACCTGGCCAAGAGTGTGACCGTGGAGTAGCGACGATGGGTTTTTGGAGATGGTTTGTTCCCGGCCTGCGCGTCAAGCGCTGGCTGGCCTGTCTGTTCCTGGGGATCTTGTTCCTGGCCCTCGGGGTAGCGTATGTCCTGGTCCACTTTTACCGCACCGAGGCGTTCCCAGCCTGGACCTACTATCTTACGCTCCAGTTTATCCCGCGGTTGTGGCGGGGCGCGCTTTTCCTTGCAGCCGGCTGTGCCCTGATCGTGATCGCGCTCCGGCAACTTGCGCGCACGTTGCTGCAGGCTCTGGCCCCCCAGGCGGAACAGAGCCTGGCCGAGCTGGTGTACCGCCACCAACGGAGCGAGCGGGGGAAGCGGATCCTGGTCATCGGGGGCAGCACGGGTACAGTGTTGCTGCTGCGTGCGCTCCGTCGACAGGGCCGCGACCTGAACGTGCAGGTAGTGACCACAGGGCTGGAGAGCAGCCGTATCTTCTCCCGGATCGAGGAGGAACTACGGCTATCGGGAGGACGGGTGCTGTTTCCCACCCGTGAGGATGTGGCTGTATACGGCGAACTGGAGGACGGAACGCTGATCAGCGGACTGGACGCGGTCGGAGCACCGGGCAAGTCCGCGCCCATCCGGCGCGTTTTCCTTGGGCGAAAGATCAAGGAGAGCGGGCTCCTTGGCAACGGCTTCCGGCAGATGGTGCTCCAGTCCCAAGGCGGCCTGGAGCCGAACCCGGAGGTGCTGGAGGCGATCTCGCGCGCGGAGCTGATCATCTTCGGTCCGGCCAGCCTCTACACGGGCATCCTGCCCTGCCTCACGCCACCCGTCGCAGAGGCCATCCGGCGCAGCCGCGCCCCCAAGCTGTTCCTCTGCAATCTGATGACGGAGCCGGGCCAAACGGAGGGATATTCCCTCTCGCAGCACCTGCGCGCGCTCTACGAACACGGACAGATCGTGCCCGACTTTGTCCTGGTCAACAACGGTCCGATCTCGGAACGGGTCCTTGCGCGTTATCGGCAGGATCGGGCTGAACCGATCGTCTACAACCCCGCGGTCGATCGTCCCTCCTCTAGCCTCTCCTTCGAGGGCAATGCGGAGACGCTGCTCGTGGAAGGGGCGATCCTGCTGCAGCGGGACCTCGTAGCCGAGATCCGCGACGATATCCCGGTCGAGGTAGACGGCCGGATCGAGTACCGGAGCATGGTGGTCATCCGGCACGACGATGAGAAACTGGCCCGGGCAATTTCGGAGCTGATGGTGCGGCAGCTCGCATGGGGCTATTCGGCCTGAGGAGGGTGCGATGGAAAAGATCGCCCTGTTCCGGCGCCTGGTGAAGCTGAACGATGGACAGAACGTGCTCCTGCGCCCGCTGGTCGCCGAGGACCGGGAGAACCTGGTCGCGCTTTTCCAGACCGCGTCGCCCGAAGATCGTCGCTTCCTGAAACACGATGTGCACGACGCGGCCCTCGTCCGCTCCTGGGTCGACGAACTGGACTACAGCCGGGTCTTGCCGATCGTGGCCGAGGTCAGTGGGAGGCTGGTGGGCGAGGCAACGCTCCATTTCGGGCGACGCTCCACCCGCCACGTCGGGGAAGTACGCATCTACCTGGAGCCGGCCTATCGGGGAAAGGGACTGGGGTCCCAGATGCTGAAAGAACTGATCGGGCTCGCGCGCCAGAGCGGGCTAATGTATCTCCTTGCCCAGGTGGTGCTCGACCAGACGGAGGTCATCCGCGCGTTTCAGAACCTCGGCTTCCGGATGGAGGCCTCGATCCGCGACTATTTCATGACGGAAGACGGTCAAACCCACAACGTGGTCCTGCTGATGCTTCCCCTTCAGCAGGAAGCGCGCTACGAGTTCTAGCCGCTCCTGCCCCCGCCGACGTGCCGCCGCAGGGCGCGCGGGTGGCCTCTTTTCCCCTTGCCGCGCGCCTGAAGCGTTTGCCAGATCTCCCGCACCCGCGCCCGGAGCTGCCCCACAGAGCCTGCGTTCTCGATTACCCGATCGGCACGTGCGGCTTTCTCCGCTTGCGGCGGCTGCGCCCGGATACGCTTCCACGCATCCTCCGGAGACAACCCCCGATACTCCACGAGCCGCCGAAGCTGCTCTTCCTCCGGACAGGTCACGACCCATACCTCGTCGCACCAATCCGCAATCCCGGCTTCGAAGAGCTTGATGGCATCGATCACCGCGACCGGGGCGTCCACGCGCTCCAGCCAGCGGCGTGTTTCCTCGAGCACTGCCGGGTGAACGATCGCTTCAAGGCGCGCCAGTGCCTGGGGATCGGCAAAGACGATCGCACCCAGCGCACGCCGATCGATCTCCCCCGAAGGCGCCAGGACGGATTCGCCAAAAGCCTCCACGATCGCGCGGTGCACGGCAGTCCCGGCACGCATCACCTGGTGAGCGACGGCATCGGCGTCCAGCACGGCCGCGCCCAGGCGCTGGAGCTCCCGCAACACGGTGCTCTTGCCGCAGGCGATGTTTCCGGTGAGGCCGATCAGGTAGGGACGTGCCATCGATTCGCGCTCCCGAAAAGAGGGGCAGGGTCAAGGGGACATCTGGTCCGGGATGTCGTACGGGAAAGGCAGCAGCCGGATGTCCCATACCTGTGCCAATCCCTGCAGCAGGCCCGACCCTTTGAGCCAGGGGTTCGGGATGACCCGCAGGGTGGAGCGGGGGCCTTCCGGCAGCGCACAGTAAGGGCCGTCCGACCAGTCGAGTTGCAAGCGGCTGTGTGGGGCAAGGAGCTCCTTCGGCACCGGCCAGAGGAACGGGAGCGCGAGGGCCTCATCGAGGTTGTGGGCCGGCTCGCGCAGGGTCAGGCTCAAGGTGTAACGTCCCTCGGCCTGAACCCCCGGAAGCATCCACACCGGCTCGCCCCGAGGGCCGACGCCCTCCAGTGGGGCCGGAAGCAAGCGTCCTACCTCTCCTGCGCCCCCACGGCGCAGCGCCAGGATGAGACCGGCAATTACATCCTCGGCGCTTACCTCCCGGACTCGCTCCACGGCCAGGGTGACCGCGTCGCACCGCACCCAGTAGATTCCCTGATGGATGCGGATGGTATGCTGGAGATCGTCCTCCGACTTTTGCCACGATTCCACCAGGACCGGGACGGGGCTCCCGTCTGAACCTGGGTGCCATAACCCCAGAAAGCGCACCTGATCCAGGCTCGGCACGCCCACACGTCCGGATGGATCGAGGAACGCCAGGCCATCCCCGAGCGAGACCAACCAAAGGGGAACGGCGCCTGGCAGCGAGGCCTGCGAGGAACGATCCGCACCAGCGGATGCAAGATCGAAGGGAAGGAACGGGTTCCGCACGAGTTCCGGCCCACGTCCCAAACGGAGCGCAAGCAGACAGTACGCGCCGTTGGTCCAGATCCGCCCAGGTTCGGTCCACTTCCCGCCCTGCTGCTCGACCACTTCCCGAGGTACCGGCCAGGCCACCGGAGCGGCGAGCCGCAGCGGAAAGTCGTCCGTCGGGGCACGGAGCTGGAAGCGCACCGTAAACGGGTCGAGCACCTCCACACCCAGACGTGCCCGCCCTTCTCCCCGGTGCCGCTCCTCTGCACCCACGATCGGGTAAAGGAGCGAGGCATCCGGAGCACCGGTCTCGGGTTGCAGCGCGCGTTCGACCGCGAAAGCGATGTCACCCGCCGTCACCAGCCGTACTGGCTGCACCTCTCCCGTGGTCGGCTCACAGCGCACCCAGAAGACGTCCCCCCGCAGGCGAAAGGTATAGACCCTGCCTTGCTCCGATACCTCCCAAGCGTCGGCGAGGACGGGGACGACCTCGCCATCTCCGGGGCGCTCTGTGGTCAGGCCCAGGAAAAGGGCGCCGAGGAGTCTTGGGTCGCCCGTGTGGCGCGCGGGGTCGAGCGTGGGTTCCCCGGCCGATGTCCACGGAAGCAAGAACCGCAACGAGGCCTGCCAGCGTGGGGGAGTTGCTGCTCGCGTCGGGACGGGTGCCGGCGTTTGTACGGTGGGTGGGCGGCCCTCCCTTTGCGGGGAGCGGCTGATCCAGGCGGCATACAGGGCGGCCGCAAGCGTGAGCGCCGTCCCGACCAAAGCCAGCGTCTGTGCCACTCGTTCCCGTCGCTCCCTGCGGAGCTCGGGCTCCCTCACCTCGAACCCTCCACCGGCACCATGACTTCCTCGCCGAAGCCGATCTGCCGCAACAGCTCGTTCCATGCTGCGGCGGGGATCGACCCACCGGAGGCCTGATCGTGTCCGTACCCGAAGTACCCCTCGGCAAGGTCCAGGTCGATCGTGCGGAAAAAGTCCAGCAGGTTGAAGCGCTCGGAGCTACGCGCGCTGAAGGTGACCCACCCCGGGATGTAGCCCTCGTTCGCCACGATGACGATATACCGGGGCAACCGGGTACGCCAGACCTGCGCCACCAGCGGATGGATGAGGCAGGGGCTCTTGACACGCACCAGGGCGACGTCGCCGCAGAACACCGGTGCCGCCCGTTTGCCCTCCTCGAACGCCGCGTTGACCTCGCGGCGGTATGCCCACAGACGTGCGCCCTCTGCACGCTCTTCGGAGGCGATTTCCCGCGGGTGGGTCGCGTTCAGGATCGCCTGGAGTGCGGTCGCGGTATCGTGGGCCGCAGCGCGACGCGCCGCATTGACCAGCGTCGTGGCTTCACGGAGCCATTTCGCTGTATACCGCTTTTTCGCCTGTGGCAACAAGGCGAAGGGAGCATCGTCCCCCAGGTCGCTCAGCGTGCCCATTGCTGCCACCCAGTCCAGGTCGTCGACCGGGGCGAACGCTGACGCGAGCCACCACACGAGGAGCGAAGAGTTCGGGATCGGCTGCCAACCGTAGCTGCTGATCAGCACACCTTCCTGCGGCACTCCGAGGGGCCGGTGATGGTCGATGAAAAGGGTCGGCACGCCGGGCAGCACGGGGTCGGACCGACACCCCAGGTCGACCACGAACAGCGTGTGAGGCCGGCGCTTCTCCAGTTCCTCCCTTGTGCCGCGCGTGTACGCATGCTCTCCCTTGCCGGTGATCAGGAGATCCGCCGGTAAGCCAGCATGCTGTAAGGCGCGATACAGGATGGCCCCAGCGCAGATCCCGTCAGCGTCGCTGTGGGAGAGGATCAGCGTGCCCGGCTTGCGCGGGACTCCGGCGACGAACGCTTCGAGCGTCCGCCGCGCCGCGCCCAGCGCTGGGAAATGCGTCTCATCGTAGAGCGGCTCATCCGGCATCGTTTTCCTCCGGTTTTCAGGGATGCGGAAAGCAAGACGACAGGGCAAGCAACGACGGGATTACGATGGATCGCCCTCTGGGGGACGGGCCGCCTCGCGGCTTTCTTCCTCCAACCGCCGTCGGAGCTCTTCCATCCGCTGTCGGATTACCTGCTCGTAGCCCTGGTCGCCCGGCTGGAACCAGCCGCCTTCCACACCCTCAGGGAGGTAACGCTGAGCAACCCAGTGTCCGGGGAAGGCGTGCGGGTAGCGGTAATCCCGGCCGTGTCCCAGTGCCGCGCCGTCGCGGCTAGCATCGCGGAGGTAGAGGGGAACCGGACGGGCACCGTGCTCCTCGATCTCTGCGAGCGCTTTCCAGTAGGCGCCGACGCTATTGGACTTGGGAGCGGTCGCAAGGTAGAGGGTCGCCTCGGCCAGGTGGTACTGGCACTCCGGCAGGCCACACCACTCCAGCGCGCGGGCACAGGCCGCGACCACCACGATCGCCTGTGGATCGGCCAGTCCGATGTCCTCCGCGGCGAGGATGAGCAAACGGCGCATGATGAACTTGGGGTCTTCACCGGCGTAGAGCATCTTGGCCAGCCAGTAGAGGGCTGCGTCGGGGTCCGATCCCCGCACGCTCTTGATGAAAGCCGAGATCGTGTCATAGTGCTCGTCGCCGGCCCGGTCGTAGCGGAGCGCACGTCGCTGGATCGAATCCTGCGCGACCTCGAGGTCGATGCGGATGACCCCGTGCTCATCGGGCGGCGTTGACTCCACTGCCAGTTCGAGCGCGTTCAGTGCCGTGCGAGCGTCCCCGCCGGCCACCTGGGCGAGGTGCCAGAGGGCCTCTTCTGTCACCTCGATCGGCCGGCCGCCGTAGCCACGCTCGGGATCGGCCAGGGCGCGGCGGAGGAGGGTGACGATCTCCTCGTCCGTGAGCGGCCGCAACTGGAAGATGCGGCTGCGGGACACAAGCGGGGCGATGACCTCGAAATAGGGGTTCTCGGTGGTGGAACCGATCAGGACGATCGTACCGTCCTCGACGTGGGGAAGCAGGGCATCCTGCTGCGCCTTGTTCCAGCGGTGGATCTCGTCGATCAGGACGATCGTGCGCTGGCCATAGAGCAGCCGGCGCTCGCGGGCCGCGGCGACGAGGTTGCGCAGGTCGGCCACCCCGGCCAGGACGGCGCTGATCGTCTCAAAGTGGGAGCGCGTCCGGTTAGCGATAATGTAGGCGAGGGTCGTTTTCCCTGTGCCCGGCGGACCCCAGAGGATGATGGAGGAAAAGAGCCGGTCGGTCTCGATCGCGCGCCGCAGCAGTTTACCTGGGCCCAGGATGTGCTCCTGGCCCACAAACTCGTCCAGATCGCGCGGACGCATCCGCGCGGCGAGGGGCGCCTCGCGTTCGAGTTGCTCCTTACGGCCGGCCGCGAAGAGGTCCAT
>JBDOIE010000024.1:0-1994 GCA_041082245.1 Chloroflexia bacterium | reverse complement strand
GCTATTCCTGCGTGACACGGGAAAAGTATCGGCAGGAAGGCCTCAGAATTTAGGGCCTGAAGTTGTTCCCAGCGAACGCGCTGGCGGCGAAGGCTGCGATCGCAGCCAGGATGAGATAGAGTCTGGCCTTCACGAATCTCCCTCCCTTCCGTTCCGATTTGCAGTGCGCGTCGCGCTCAGGAGCCCCACAAGCCGGCGGCGGGGTGAGCGCACGCGAGCGAACGCAGGGACGGGAAGCCTGGGTCAATGGGGAAGGGTGACGCGTGGGCGCGCGCACCCATCGAACGGCCGGCGGCAGATCCGGCCGTCCTCGCGCCCCTTGTGGGCGACGGCTGCTGGTTCGAACTGAACCACAGTCCCTGCTTCAACTGGCGCTGCCCCTTTCCGCACCGGCTACGACGTGAGCGTAGTAATCGCAGCGCTCTCGAACGCGATTGCGCATGTGATAGAACGCGGCCCCTCTTCCTGTCAAGTGGGGAGGCATGGCGACGGCCGGGTCGAGCCCGTTTCCGGCGCGTTTCTCCGTGCCCTCGAGATGCGAGCAGGTCAGAGCCCATAAAAAATTTTCGCGAATTGCCGAAAATAGCTTGCGTGGTGGGTAATAGTGGGGCAAAATTGCTGCGAAGTGTTGAAGGAGTCGTGGTGACGAGCAACCGCCTGTACTCGAGCCACAACCTGAAGCTGGACGCGAAGGGAAGGATCTTCATTCCCGCCAAGCAACGCGCAGCGTTCGGGGAGGGAGCATTGCTTACCGTCTGGCAGGGTCCTTCCCTTCTCCTCATGCCAGCTCAGAACTGGGAGACGTGGGAGAGCGAGGTGTTCATGCGGCTCCCGATCGGGGCGTCCGAGAGCTACACGAAGCTCAAGCGGACCCTCTACGGGAACATGAGCATGCAGGAGCTCGACAGCGCGGGGCGCGTCATCATCTCCCCGAGGCTCAAGAAGTACGCCCACATCAACACGGATGTCGTGCTCATCGGGTACGGCTACTACTACGAATTGTGGGCGGCCGAGGAATGGGAGAAGTACAACGTGCTCGAGGAGATCGAGGACTTCTTCAAGAGCGTGAAGGCTCCGTTCGGGCCGTTCGAGCACCAGAACGGAACAGAACAGGGACGATGAGCTTCCTCCGTAGGGAGGAGGTGTCGTAGCTTGACAGACGAATACCTTCACCAGCCCGTTTTGCTGGCCGAAGCGTTGCAGCAGCTTCGTTGCGGGCCCGGAAGTACGGTCGTGGACTGCACCTTAGGCGGGGCAGGACATGCGCGAGCGATTGCCGGGGCCATCGCGCCAGGGGGAACGTTGGTGGGGCTCGATGTCGATGACGCAGCCATCGTCGTAGCACGGAACGCACTTGCCCCCTTCGGCCAGCAAATTCAGATAGCAATCGTCAAGGCCTCGTACGCTCGTCTCGACGAGGTCCTGACGGAACTGGGGACTGGCCTCGTCGACGGCTTCCTGTTCGACTTCGGCATTTCCTCGATGCAGGTCGACGAGGCGGAGCGGGGCCTTTCGTACCGGGTGGACGGACCACTCGACATGCGGATGGACAGGGCGCAGGAGCTGACGGCCGCGACGGTGGTCAACGAGTATCCGGAGGAGGAACTCCGGCGGGTCATCCGCGCGTACGGCGAGGAACGGTTCGCCGCGGCCATCGCGGCCGCGATCTGCGCGCGACGGAAGCGGCGCCCGTTCACGAGCACGCTCGAGCTCGCCGAGGTGGTGAGGAGCGCGATACCCGCGCCGGCCCGCCGGACGGGGCCACACCCGGCCAAGCGCACGTTCCAGGCGATTCGGATCGAGGTGAATCGCGAGCTGCAGAACGTGTACGAAGGACTGACGCAGGCGATCGCGTGGCTCAGGCCCGGGGGAAGGATCGTCGCGATTTCGTACCACTCGCTCGAGGACAGGCTCGTCAAGCAGGTCATGCAGGACTGGGAGCGGGCGTGCGTCTGCCCCCCGCGCCTCCCGGAGTGCAGGTGCGGCGGCCGGCA
>JBDOIE010000167.1:0-31972 GCA_041082245.1 Chloroflexia bacterium | reverse complement strand
GGGCTGTTGCAGCGGCTGGACGCCCGGGCCAAGGTCGTGGGGACGCTGGCGCTCTTGCTGGCCGCCGCGCTTTCCCGGCGGTGGGAGCCGCTTCTGGTGCTCCACCTGATGGTGCTCGTCCTGGCCTGGACCTCGCACCTTCCGTTGGGGCCGTTCCTCCGCCGGGTTTGGCTCTTTATCCCCGCGTTCACGGCGGTGGTCGCCCTGCCGGCGCTCTTTCTCACCCCAGGCGACACGCTCTGGGCGATCCTGGAGCACCCGATTCCCCTGGCCATCACGCGCCAGGGCCTGTACGGGGCAGGCATGCTGGTGCTCCGGGTCGGTGCGTCGGTTTCGCTTGCCGTGCTGCTTCTCCTCACCACGCCGTGGCCTGCCCTGCTGCACGGCCTGCGTGCCCTGAGGGTTCCGCAGTCCCTGGTGCTCCTGCTCCATATGGCGCGTCGCTACATCTTCCTGCTGCTCCAGAACGCGGAGGCGCTGCTCCTCGCGCGGCGAAGCCGCTGGGTGGGCCAGCTTCCGTCTTCCGTACGGCGCCGAATGACCGCCAGCATGGCGGGGACCCTTCTTGCGCGCTCGTACCATCTTAGCCAGGAAGTCCATCTGGCGATGGAAGCGCGCGGTTTCCGGGGCGAGGTGCGCCTGGCCGAGATGCCGCACTTTCGTCGATGGGATTGGCTCGCCCTGGCGCTCTCCGTGTTGGCCGGCGGCTCGATCGCATGGTGGGGACGATGACACAGGAAGACGAGGAACTGTTTCGCCTGGACGAGGTGCGCTACGTCTACCCCGGCGGCATCGTCGCGCTGGACGGAGTTTCGCTGTCGGTTCGTCGGGGAGTGCATGCGGCCGTGCTGGGTGCGAACGGTTCCGGCAAGAGCACGCTACTGAAAGTGATGGACGGGCTGTACCTGCCGCACGCGGGCGAGCTGTACGCTTTCGGCCGGCCGCTCACAGCCCGGACGCTGGAGGACGAACATTTTGCGATCGAATTCCATCGGCGCGTGGGGCTTGTCTTCCAGGACCCCGATGCACAGCTCTTCTCGGCGACGGTCTGGGACGAGATCGCATTCGGGCCACTCCAGCTCGGGTGGCCGATCGAAGAGGTGCGGGAACGCGTGGATGCGATGTTGCGCTGGCTGGGTCTGGAGGACCTCCGCGAACGGCCTCCCTACCGCCTGAGCGGCGGAGAGAAGCGCAAGGTGGCCCTGGGAGCGGTGCTGATCACCGAGCCGGAGGTGCTGCTGCTGGACGAACCGAGCGCTTTTCTGGACCCACGCAGCCGTTGCCAGCTGCTCGACTACCTGCTGGAATGGGGAGAACGGGGAACACTGGTGGTCTGCACACACGACCTCGAGCTGGCCGAGGAGCTCGCCCATCGGGTTCACGTCCTCGAACGCGGCCAGGTGATCGCCGAGGGCCAGCCGGACGAGATCCTGAACGACGAAGAGCTGCTCGAGCGCGCCAACCTCATCCACACGCATCGCCATCGCCACGGCGACCTCACCCACCGCCATCGCCACGACCACCGACAACATCTCCACTAAAGCCGTACGGGGGCCGGCTGCGCGCCGTCCCCCGTACCTGGCGGGGAGAGTGGGATTCGAACCCACGGTGGAGCGATTCACGCCCCACAGTCACTTAGCAGGCGACCCCATTCGACCACTCTGGCATCTCCCCGGAATCCTGGCAAGGTGGCGGAGAGGGTGGGATTCGAACCCACGGAGCTTTGCGCTCACGGCTTTTCAAGAGCCGCACCATCAACCACTCGGACACCTCTCCTTGCCGGACTCAGTATATCCCGAAAGCGGGCCGCTGTCAAGCAGAACGCGCTTCCTGGCGCATGAGACGCGCCTTGAGTGTACGGAAAAAGTAGTCGCGCCCCTGGAGACGTGCGAAACGGCAGGAAACCCCGCTGCGTCGCACCTGCACACGATCGCCCTCTTTTAAGGAAAGCACGTTCTGACCGTCCGCGCTCACCCCACAAGCACTGTCCGTAGCGATCTCAAATTCGACCACGGTCTCTTCGGGAAGCACCAGGGGGGGCAGCAGGCACAGGTGGGCCGCAACAGGGAGCAAGAGCAGGCAACGGCTCTCGGGATACAGGATCGGGCCGCCGGCCGAAAGGGCGTAAGCGGTGGAACCGGTCGCAGAGGCGACGAGTACCGCATCCGCAGTGTACGTGGTCAGCGGCGCTCCGTCCACTCGCACGTCAACGCGCAGGCTCAGCGCCGTCCGCTCGCGCCCCACGCAGACCTCGTTCAGTGCCAGCGTCCGTGTGAGCTCCTCCTCGCCCCGGTAAACGACCCCTTCGAGCATCGCGCGTTCTTCGAGCCAGTAGTCGCCGGAGAGGAGGCGCGGCAACTGCTTGAGCACGTCGGCAGGCGTGAGCTCGGCCATAAAGCTCAGCCGTCCGAGCCCCACACAGACCAGGGGAACCCCGGTCCGCGCAGCGACACGGGCTCCCCGGAGCGCGGTCCCGTCCCCGCCCAGGGTAAAGAGCAAGCCACAGTCCGCAAGGGCCTCCGGCGGAAGCGCGCACGCTTCGTGTGCCGGCCCCCGCCAGACCGAGACGCCCAGGTGTGTCAGCCACTCCTCGAGGTCTCGTCCCAGCTCCTCTGCCGCCGTGATACGGGGAGTGTACAAGAGTGCGACCTTCTGCACCGCCAGGGCGCGCGGCGGATCCGGAGGATCGTCCTGCACGGACACAGCCATCCTCTCACACCTCCTGGACGACGGATTGCGAGGGCGCCGGTACGGCCGACGGGGCAAAAAGCGCTGCCGTCTTGACCAGGATCTGGGCGTCCCGATAATGGAGCAGCTGGATCGCCTTGGCGGGGCATTCGCCGACGCAGATGCCGCAACCCTGGCACGCGGCTACTTCGATCGTCGCCGCACCCCGAATACCTCCGGCGCCGATCCGGTCGGGGTCAATCCGCGGCACGGCGAAGGGGCAGACGCGCACGCAGGTGAGACAACCGACGCAGCGGCTTTCATCCACGACCGCCACGATGCCCCCGACCTCGATCGTCCGGTGGGCAAGGACAGTGCTCGCACGGCCCGCAGCCGCCTGAGCCTGCACGATCGCTTCCGGCGCCAGTTTTGGATAATGGGCCAGGCCACACAGGTAGATCCCTTCGGAAGCGAAATCGACCGGGTTCAGCTTGACGTGCTTCTCCATAAAGAACCCTTCCCCGGAACAGGCGAGCTTGAACGTCTCCGCAACGCGCCGAAAATCGGGCTGCGGCTGGACGGCCGTGCTCAGCACCAGGAGGTCCACATCGATGCTCACCCGCTCGCCAAGGTTGGGCTCCCGGAATTCCACCCGCAGCCGTCCATCCAGCTCCGCGATCCGCGGCGGCTGCGTTTCCTCAAAGGGAACAAAGAGGACGCCCGCTCGACGGGCCTCGGTGTACTCGCTTTCCCACAGGCCGTACGTCCGGATGTCCCGGTAGAGCACGGTCACCTGTACCTGCGGGTTCAGCTTCCGCAAGGCGCGCGCGTTGCGCACCGCCTGGAGGCAACAGACGCGGCTGCAGTAGTACGGCTGGTCGGGAGGGGTCACGCACTGGAGCATCACCACCTGCCGCGCGTTTTCCAGCCCATCCGCACCCCGGGCAAGCGCCTCCTCCAGGTCGCGCTGCGTGACTACTCCTGGATGTCGCCCCAGGAAACTTTGTGGCAGGCCCGCCTCCCCCGGCACTCCGTTCCCACGGTACTCCACTCCGCCGGTGGCAATGATCGTCACCCCGTGCTCGACTTCTTCTGTCCTGCCGTCCGCGAACCGGACCACGCTGCGAAAGTTGCCCAGGAACCCACGGGAGGACTCCACCTCGGCCGGCATCAGGAGCCGGATGCGCGGGTGTTCCTGCACGCGCCGGATCATCTGCTCCAGCGCCTCCTGCGGCGACTGGCCACCCAGCGGGTATCGCAGGTACCAGGCGTTCCCGCCGAGCCGTTCCGTGCGTTCCACGAGCGTCACCGGAAAGCCGCCGTCCGCAAGCGCAAGCGCCGCGGACATCCCCGCAAGGCCCCCGCCCACCACGAGCGCTCGCTGCGTTACCGGAATCTTTACCCGGTGCAACGGTTCGAGGGTACGGACACGGGCGACCGCCATGCGGACCAGCTCACATGCCTTGGCTGTGGCTGCCTCGGGTTGCGCTCCGTGCACCCACGAGCACTGGTTGCGGATGTTCGCCATTTCGAAGAAGTAGGGATTCAGGCCGGCCTGGCGGATGGTGTCCTGGAAAAGCGGTTCGTGGGTAAGGGGCGTGCAGGACGCGACCACCACCCGGTTCAGGTCGTGCTCAGCGATCGCGGCCTGGATCGTGCGTAGCCCATCCTCGGAGCAGGCATAGAGCAGGTTCGTTGCGTGGACCACTCCGGGGAGGCTCCGGGCGTACGCCACCACGGTTGGCACATCCACCACCCCAGCGATGTTCGACCCGCAGTGGCAGACAAAGACCCCTACACGCGGTTCCTCGCCACTCACGTCCTTCTCGGGTGGGTAGGTGCGCTCGCGTGTACGGGTCCACCGCACATCACCCAAGAGGGCCATCGCCTGGGCCGCAGCACCGCTCGCCTCGACCACGGACTCGGGGATGTCCTTGGGCGCAGCGAATGCCCCGCAAACGTACACCCCAGGCCGGTTCGTGGCCGTCGGGGAAAACGGCTCCGTCCAGGCGAAGCCGTGCTGATTCAGCTCGATCCCAGCGATCCGCGCGAGCTGCCGGGTAGTTTCCGGGATCTCCATCCCCACCGAGAGCACCACCAGGTCGAAGCGCTCCACCCTGAGCTGTCCCTCTCCGTCCTGGTAGGTCAGCAAGAGGTCGCCGCTTTCTGGATCCTCCTTCACCGAGGAGATGCGGCAACGCGTAAAGGCCACGCCGTACCGATCGCGGGCACGGCGGAAGTACTCGCTGTATCCCTTGGAGAAATCGCGCACGTCCATCATAAAGACGTGGGCCTGCAAGGAAGGATGGTGTTCCTTGGCGATGATGGCCTGCTTCATCGCGTACATACAGCAGACCGAAGAGCAGTACCCGTGCTGCTGGTCGCGAGATCCGATGCACTGAAGCCAGGCGATGCGCTCGGGTTCGTGCCCGTCCGAGGGCCGAAGCACGTGGCCGCGGGTGGGACCGGAGGCGGAAAGCAGGCGCTCGAACTGCAGCGAGGTCACCACGTTGCGGTACCGGCCCAGGCCGTACTCCTGGTAGCTCTTTGGATCGGAAAGTTCATAGCCGGGCGCCAGGATCACCGCGCCGACCTCGATCTCCTCCAGGCGCTCGATATCCTCGTGGTTGACCGCTTTCGCCTGGCAGACGTACACACAGGAGAGGCACTCCGAGCAGAGCGCGCACTGCAGGCACCGGGCGGCCTCCTCCTGGGCAAGTTCCGGGGTGTAGCCGCGCTCGACCTCGACGAACTCCCCGGTGCGTTCGTCGCGGCGGAAGCGCTGCTCGAGCGGCAGCTCGGGCATCGGGACACGCCCGTGCCCACGGATCTCGCCACGCGCGCGCCGTTCCGCGAGCTCTTCCTCGGAGAGATGCACCACGGGCAGCGGCGGCTTGGGCGGTGGTTCCAGCGGCAGGCCCTGGAGGTAGCGGTGGATGCTTTCGGCCGCGCGGTGGCCGGCCGCCACTGCCTCGATCACAAAGGCCGTACCGGTAACAGCATCGCCGGCGGCAAAGACCCCGGGGCGGCCGGTGGCGAGCGTCCGAAGATCGGCGTCGATCGTGCGCGCGCGGGTAACGCCGATGCGGCTATCGGGGGGGATGAAGGAAAGGCCGACCGCCTGGCCGATGGAGAAGATGACGATGTCCGCCGGCAGGTGGTGTTCGCTGTTCGGGATCAGGTCCATATCGGGCCGGCCTCCCGGAAGGAAGCCCCGGAAGTTGACCAGGGCCGCCCGCACTCCGGTAACCTTCCCGTCGCCGGTGACCTCCAGGAAGGTCCGCGAGGGAAGGATCTCGACGCCTTCGCGTTCCGCGGCCGCGATCTCCTGAGGGCTGGCGGGCATCTTCTCCCGGCTCTCGAGGCAGGCGGCTGCGACATGCGACGCGCCCAGGCGAAGGGCGGTGCGGGCAGCATCCATCGCGACGTTCCCGCCCCCCAGGACCAGCACGCGCTTCCCGGTCCAGTCGGGGCGGTTGCCCAGCCGCACGTCCCGCAGGAGATGGATCGCGACCATCGTTCCAGGAAGGTCTGCGCCCGGGATGTTCAGTTTCTTCCCTTCGTGCGCGCCTACCGCGAGGAATACGGCGTCGTACCCCTCCGCAAAGAGGTCGTCCAGGTTGTCGATGCGGTGGTTGAGGCGGAGGTCAACCCCCAGGTCCACGATGTCCTGCACTTCACGGTCCACGATCCAGGAGGGAAGGCGGAACTCGGGCACGCCGACGCGAAGCATGCCTCCAGCCACAGGCATCGCCTCGTAGACGGTGACCCCGTACCCCAGCTTCACCAGGTCCTGGGCGCACGTCAGCCCGGCCGGCCCGGCCCCCACGATCGCGATGCGCTGGGGGTAGCGACGTGGGACGGGCTCGACCGGCTTGCGAGGCTGGGAATACACGATGTCGGTGACAAACCGCTTCAGCGCTGCGATCGCGATCGGCTCGTCCACTTTTCCCCGGTTGCAGGCGTCTTCGCAGCGATGGTTGCAGATGCGACCGCAGATGCCCGGGAACGGGTTGTCCTCCTTGATCACGCGCAGGGCATCCTCGTACCGCCCCTCGCGGATGAGGGCGATGTACCCCTGGGCCCGCTGATGCGCCGGGCAGGCATCGCGACAGGGGGAGATGCCACGCTTCGCGATGGCGTAGGCGTTCGGGACCCCCTGGGGGTAGAGCTTGTAGGCCGCGCGGCGCTCCCCGAGGTAGGCGTTGAAGGGATCGGGCAGGACGATCGGACAAACCTGTGCGCACTCGCCACAGCCGGTACACTTCTGGAGATCGATGTACCGGGGCCGGAAGCGCACCGTCGCCCGGAACTGTCCGGCTCGGCCCTCGAGCTGCACAAGCTCGGCGTTCGTCAGGAGGTCGATGTTCAGGTGACGCCCCGCTTCCACCAGTTTGGGCGAGACGATGCACATTGCGCAGTCGTTCGTGGGGAAGGTCTTGTCCAGCTGGGCCATGTGCCCGCCGATGGCCGTCTCCTTCTCCAAAAGGTAGACGTGCAGGCCGCCGGCGGCCAGATCGAGCGCCGCCTGGATGCCCGCAATGCCTCCTCCGACCACCAGGACAGACCCGACCTTGTTTTTGGGCAAACGCACGGCAGTCTCGGCCATCTTCGCCCTCCAGAGGTCGACCCAGCGCTACGAGGGGATACCGCTGGAAATTACTATATCACCAGAAAGGCGCACAGGCAAGCGTTTTGCGTCACATCTCCCCACAGGAGCACGTTTGACAAACGGCAACCCGAGCGCTATATTGTCGGCCGGGACACGAGCAGGCTCCGAAGCGACGTTCGTAGTGGAACGCGCTATTTCTTGCCCGAGGAGGGTTTCGATGGCCCAAGGACAAGGACGTCTGACCTTCTTTTTCCCGGGGAACCTCGCCACACACGACCCGGACCTGCACCACCTCGTCCGCCTGGAAGAAGAGCGCCAGGCCCGCAAGTTGATCATGATCGCTTCCGAAAGCATCGCCCCGGCGCCCGTGCGCGAGGCGCTGGCGAGCGTGTTCAACAACATTTATGCTGAAGGATACCCCTCGCTACGGATGACGCGTTTCGAGCGCGAGGAACTGCTGAACTTCAAACAGGAACTCGCCTACCACCGGCGGTACGCCGACCGGCGCTATTACAAGGGCACGGAGCTCGCGGACTTTGTCGAGGCGCTGGCGATGAAGCGGTGCGCGGAGCTGTTTGCCACGCCTGAGGTGCCCCCGGAGCATATTTATGTCAACGTACAGCCGCTCTCCGGTGCCGCCGCGAACAACGCGGTTTACAACGCTTTCGTGCAGCCCGGCGAGACGGTGATGGGCATGTCGCTCACCCACGGTGGGCACCTCACGCACGGTAGCCCGGCGAACCGCTCCGGCCGACTGTACCGGGTAGTCCCGTACGAGGCCAACCCGGCCACTGGCCGGCTGGACTACGACCAGATCCGCAAGCTCGCGCTGGAGCACCGGCCGAAGCTGATCATCGCCGGGTACAGCGCCTACCCCTGGAGCGTGGACTGGGCTGCCTTTCGCTCCATTGCGGACGAAGTCGGGGCCATCTTCTTAGCCGATATTGCCCATACCGCCGGTCTTGTCGCCGCAGGCGTCTTTCCTTCCCCGGTCGGCCACGCACACGTCATTACCTTCACCACGCACAAGACGCTCTGTGGCCCGCGCGGAGCGTGTATCCTGACTACCGACCCGGACCTGGCCGAGCAGCTCGAGGTCGGCGTCTTTCCCGGAGAACAGGGAGGACCCCACATCCACCAGATCGCGGCCAAGGCTGTCTGCTTCCGCCTGGCCCAGACGGCGGAGTTCCGCGAGCTCCAGCGGCGGATCGTGGAAAACGCCGCTGCGCTGGCGGACGCGTTCCGCCGGCAGGGATTCAAGCTGGCTTACGGAGGCACCGATTCCCACATGGTGCTGATCGACCTGCGCAGCGTCCGTACCCCCACAGGCTACCCCCTCACCGGCGAGATCGCCTCTCGTATCCTGGACCTGTGCGGCATCACCTGTAACAAGAACACGATCTACGGCGACGATAACCCGGCCCATCCCTCGGGGTTGCGTTTCGGCACCACCTGGGTGACCCAGCGCGGCATGGGGACCGCCGAAATGGAGCGGATCGCTGAGATCGTGGGCAAAGTGCTGCGCAACATCCACGCCTTCAGCTACATCGGCCTCACGGGGCTCCTCGGTCGGGGCAAGATCGACCTAGACGTGCTGGAAGAGGCCAAGCGCGAGGTCGCGGAGCTGGAGCGCACCGCCTGCGAACGCGAACTCGAGGTCGAGGAGCGCGGATACCCGTTCTACGCGGTGATGCCGGCGGTACCCACGCGGCGGGAAACGCCCCTGCGCCAGGAACACGAGCGCCTGGGAGCGACGATGACCGAGCACCACGGCTGGCTCGTCCCGCTCCATTATGGCGACCCGGAAGGGGAGCTTCAGGCCGCCAAGACGGGGGTCGCCCTCTTCGACCGGTCCGATACCGGGCTGCTGTACGTGTGGGGGGACCGCGCCCAGGCCCTCCTGCAGCAGGCGATTACCGGCGACCTGCGCCGCCTGCCGCTCGGGCAGAGCATCCGCACCTTCTTGCTGGACAAGGACGCCCGTCTGATCGACGACATCACCGTGCTCTACCTGGACCGTGACCCGAAGTGGCGGGACCACTACTGGATCACCTGCAATGCAGCACGTGTGGAACGAGTCAAGGCCTGGTTGCGCGGCCTTTCGGATGGCTATCTCCTGTTCGACCGCGACGACGTGTTCGCCAAAGTCGAAGGCCCGGCGGTGGTCGAGGACCTGAAGGAAACGGACGAAGAACAGCGGCGATGCATCCTGGCTGTGCAGGGCCCGAAGGCTGTACCGTTGCTGCACACGTTAATCCCCGCCGCGGACCGCCTGCGCTTCCGGCACAGCATCCAGGTTCAGGTAAACGGCATCCCCGTGCTGCTGCACCGCGCCGGCTACACGGAGGAAGACGAGCGCTACGAACTGTACGTGCACCCGCGGCAGGCCACGGAACTGTGGCGCCTGCTGCTCGAGGCAGGTAAAGCGTTCGGTGTACGGCCTGCGGGTCTTGAGGCGCGCAAGGCGCTGCATGCGGAGGCCGGCCTGCCGGATTGGGAAGGGGAAAAGGAGGTCAGCGGCGTCGACCTCATCCGCGGCCGGTTCCGCGATTGGGTCTGCCTCACCAAGACCTACTTCGTGGGCCTGGAGCCGATCCTCGCGCAGCTGGAGCCGCCCGCCGACCGTCAGGAGTTCCGTTGGGAGCCTCCGGAAAATGCGCCCCTCAAGCGTTCGGCACTCTACGAGGAGCATCTGCGGCTGAAGGCGACCATGGTGCCGTTCGCCGGCTACGAGATGCCCGTCCGCTACACCGGTATCCACGAGGAGCACCTGGCCGTGCGCACCGCGGCCGGCCTCTTCGACGTCTCCCACATGGGCGTGTTCGAGGTGCGCGGCGAGCATGCGACCTCGTTCCTGGATACCGTCGTGACGAACTATATCGCCGCCCTGCGCCCCGGGCAGTCCGCCTACGGGTACCTGCTCGACCCGGACGGGGAAGTCCTGGACGACCTCATGGTCTACCGCGTGGCGCCGGACCGCTACCTCGTGGTCGTGAACGCAGCCAACGAGGACAAGGACTGGGCCTGGCTGAACGCGGTCAACGAGCGTCGGGTGATCATCGACCGGCAACACCCTGTGCGGGAAATCGAGCATCCTGTGGAACTGTTGAACCTCAAAGACCCGGCCAACGGCGCGGCCTGCCGCGTGGACATCGCGCTGCAGGGGCCCGCATCTCTGCGCACGCTGCAGGCTCTGGCCCAAGATGAGGAAACGCGCCGGACCCTGGCCCGCATCCGACGCACCGAGCTGGCCGAGGTGACGCTCGACGGCATCCCGCTCATCGTCGCGCGCACCGGATACACCGGCGAACGGTACGGCTACGAGATCTTTGTACATCCAGAACAGGCCCCCCTCCTGTGGCGCCGTATCCTCGAGGTCGGAGAAGCCTTCGGAGTGCGCCCTGCGGGCCTGGGCGCGCGCGACTCGACGCGCACGGAAGCGGGCCTGCCCCTCTACGGGCACGAGCTGGCTGGGCCTTTCCGGATCACCCCTGCACAGGCCGGGTTTGGCTCTTATGTCAAACTCCACAAGCCGTTCTTCATCGGCAAGCACGCGGTGATCTCCTGGCGCGATACGGAGCGCGAACGCGAGATCTGTCGCTTCCGCCTGGAGGAAAAAGGGGTCCCCGCGCTCCACACCGGGGATCCGGTGGTTGACCGCCGAGGGCGCTGCATCGGCTACGTCACGAGCTGCGCGCTCGACACGAATGGTTACCAGCTCGGCATGGCGCTGATCGACCGGCGATATCACCGCGTGGGGAACCGCATCGGCATCTTCCCGCTCGCGCGCCGCTCGGGCGGCCGAAGCGACAAGCCGAAGGAAGAGCTGGTCCCCGGGGACCAGACGCTTCTCCCCGAGTGGGGAGTGATCCTGACGCGCTTCCCGGTGGGACGGGAATGGGAAGCCCAGGCCGGCGCGGGCGCCTGATCTATAGCGGCATACGCGAAAGCACTTCCGGAAGGAAGGTCCAGGCCGCAACCCAGGCGTGCAGGAGCACGGGCAGGGCCAGCGAGCCGGTACGGTCCCGCAGCAGGCCGTACAGGAGCCCGAAAGCGCTCTGTTCCAGGACCGCTACGCTGAAGGCGAGCGGCCATGCGGTCTCCCGTGCGAGCGAAGCTCCACTTACGGCCAGCCCGTACAGCAGCGCTTGCAGCACGATGGCGGGCGTCGGACGGCGGAAATAGACCTGCAGGCGGGGTTGCAAGAGCTGCCGGAAAAGGAACTCCTCGGGCAACGCCTCACCCAGAAGGCCACACACATAGGCCAGCGGCAGAGCCAGCGCGACCCGCCACCACGGTGCTTGCAAGAGTACCGCGATCTTCTGTGGATCGACGATCGCCGGAACGCTCAGCAGCACAACCAGGAGCGAGAGGAGAGAGCGGAACCTCCCGGGCACACGGAATAGCAGGGGCAACCCGAGCTGGCTCCACGATGCGCGCGCCAGCAGGAGCAGACCGATCGGCGCGATCAGCCACAGAAGCATCCGGGAGAGACCGTCGCGCAGTTCGCTCGGCGGCAACGGCAGGAAGGCATCCGGTTTCAGGAAGAAGAAGAGCGACATCCCGGATGCCAGGAGCAGGCCGACGAAGGGCCGCGGGGTGGGACCGGGGCGTGAGCCCTCGCACCGCGTCAAATAGGCGCTCACGCCCAGAGCCAGGCCGGCCACAGGAAGGACAGTAAGCAAGCGGTACCGCAAGGCCGGGGGGCCGTACAGCAGGGCGGGCAGAATCACGGCGACCAGAAAGAGCAGGTACAAGATCGCCCAGGGCTGGCGGAACAGTGCCAGGCTTCCGTGACCACGGTGGCCCTGCACTCCAGTCCCTCCAGACACACAAGCCGCCGGACAGGCCCGCGCGCGGCCACGTCCGGCGGCTTTCGAGCATTCCTAGCTCGCGATCAGGGCCCGGACGGCGCCTTCCAGAAAGCGCAACCACCACTGGGGCGTCAGGCCGACACCGATCACGAGCAGCGTTGTGACGAGAAGGGTAACGGAGACCGCATCGCTGGCCACCACCGGGGCCTCTTCTGCGGGTGGCTCGAACCATACCGCCTTGAGTACCCGCAAGTAGTAGTAGAAGGCGATGATCGTGTTCGCCAGCCCCAGGCCGGCCAGCCAGTACAGGCCCTCCTTGAAGGTCGCCCAGAAGAGCCAGAACTTGGCGAAGAACCCGGCGAGCGGGGGCACACCGCCGAGGGAGAAAAAGAGGATCGTGAGTGCACCCGCCAGCGGCAGGGACCGTTTGCTCAGCCCCGCGAACGCCTCGATCTCCTCGCTACCCACGTGGCGGCTGATCGCCACGACCGTGGCAAAGGCGCCGACGTTCGTCACCACGTAGGCCAGCAAGTAGTAGAAGAGCGCCTGGAGCCCCTCGGCGGAGGAGAGCACGACCGCGATCAACATATACCCCGCGTGAGCGATGCTCGAGTAGGCGAGGAGGCGCTTCACGTTGCGCTGCGGCAGCGCCATCAGGTTGGCCGCGGTGAAGGTGATCACCGCCAGCACCGCGAGCAGCCCCTTCCACCCCTGCCAGTCGGCCCACTGCGCGTTCCCGCCCGCGGCTCCTAACGCCACCTGGAAGACGCGCACAAGGACCACAAAGCTCGCTGCCTTGGAACCCGTCGAGATGAAAGCGGCGATCGGTGTCGGAGCTCCCTCATAGACGTCCGGAGCCCAGGCGTGGAAAGGAACCAGGGCCAGTTTGAAGCCAAAGCCCGCAATCAAGAAGATGATGCCCAGGAGCAGCCCGCGTCCGGCTGGCTGCAGCAGACCGGCCAGCCCGCCTGCCTGCACGATCCCCTGGGCGATCCCCTCCAGCGATGTCTCTCCGGTGAACCCGTACACCAGGCTCATGCCGTAGAGCAGGATGCCCGAAGAGAACGCCCCGAAAAGGAAGTACTTCAAGCCGGCTTCGATGGAACGCCGGCGAAAGTCGAAGGCAGCCAGCAGGTACAGGGAAATGCTCGTCAGTTCCAGCGCAACATAGACTGTCACGAGCTCCCCCGCCGCCGCCATCAGGGTCATCCCAAGGAGGGAAAGCACCAGCAACCCGTAGTACTCCCCCTCATGTTCGCCCCAGTTGCGGTCCAGGGACAGCAAGAGCACCAGCGCTGCGGCCAGCAGAAAAACCACCCGGAAGAACTGGGTCACCCCATCGACACGGAAAGCCCCGCCGAACGCCGAGCTGTGCGACAGCAATCGGCCGAACAGTTCGGGCAGGAACCGTTGCAGGAGCGACCGCGGGCCAAAGAGATAGCTCGTCAGCGACACGGCGACGAACGAGATGAGCGTCAAATAGCCGAGAACGTTGCTCCGCTCCGCCCCGTTCCGTACCTTGGGACGCAGGTAAAAGAGGTCCAGCCCCACAACCACGAGCCCGAGCAACGCGAGCAGGATCTCGGGCAAGATGAGGAGCAAGTCGATTCCTCCGGCCAAAGGGTACCTCCTCTTGCGCCTTTCCCGGGGGAGCAGGGCGCGCCCTTCAGTGGGCAGGCCCTGCTCGCCTACAGCACACCGACCCGGTATGAACCGTGTGGTCTCGTGGCACCCGCCTCCGCCGTGCCCGCTTCTAGCTTCCGAAAGGCCGCAGCAGGGCCGTCACCGCCTGGTTGATCAAGTCCACCAGGAAGGCAGGGTACACACCGACCGCCACCATAAAGGCCAGGAGCGGCGCCATGGTCACGATCTCGCGCGTGTCCATATCGAACAGATGGCCTTCGTGGTACAGCTCCTCGAACTTTTCCTTCGGCATGCCGAAGAGCATGCGCTGGATCGTCCAGAGGAGGAAAGCCGCGGTAAAGACGATGCCCAGCGTGGACACGGCCACCAGCGCCAGCACCGTGCCCGAACCGAGCAGCACCTGGACACCCTTCTTGGTCATTTCCAGCGCGGCCCCGAAGGCGCCCCGGAAGACCATGAACTCGCTCACGAAGCCCGCCAGCCCCGGCAAACCCAGAGAGGCAAAGCAGGTCACCCCCCAGATGCCGGCGTAGGCCGGAACGAGCCGCCGGAGGCCGCCGTAGACGTGCAGGTCGCGCGTATGCACGCGCTCGTAGATCACACCCACCAGGAAGAAGAGTCCCCCGGTGATGATCCCATGGTTGAACATCTGGAGCACGGCACCGTTCAGGGCGATCGCCTTCGATGTCAGTTCCGCTCCTGCCATGGCGGCGATGGCCACCCCCAGCACGACGTAGCCCATATGGTTCACCGAGGAGTAGGCGATCAGCTTTTTCAGGTCCCACTGGGCCATCGCCACCAGCGCCCCGTAAACGATGCTGATCATCGCCAGGATCACGAGGATGGGCGCGAAGCGGTTGAACTCGTCGGGCATCAGCGGGAGGAGGATCCGGATCAGCCCATAGCACCCCAGCTTCAGCAGTACTCCGGCCAGGATCACGCTACCGGCAGTCGGTGCTTCCACGTGGGCGTCGGGCAACCAGGTGTGGAACGGGAAGGACGGTACCTTGATCGCAAAACCGACAAAGAGCGCCCAGAAGGCGAGCGCGGCTCCGACTGTCCCTGCCTGGAAGATTCGTTCCCCGCCGGCTACGCGCGTGATCAGCTCGGCGATGTCGAAGGTTCCGGTGCGGAAGTAGATCGCGAGGACGGCCAGCAGCAGCGCCACGCTCCCCACAAGCGTGTAGATAAAGAACTTCATCGCCGCGTACGGGCCGCCGCGGACGATCCGCCCTTCCTGACGCGGTGGCGCGCCCCACAGCCCGATCAGGAAGTACATCGGCACCAGGCTCAACTCCCAGAAGATGTAGAACAGGAAGAAGTTGAGCGCGACAAAGACGCCGATCATCGCCATTTCCAACAGGAGGAAGAAGGCGTAGTACTCTTTCGGGCGATCCGTGATGATGAACGAGTAGAGCACGGCGAGCGTGGTCAGGAGCGCGGTCAGGAAAACCATCGGGACGCTGATTCCGTCCACCCCCAGGTGGTAGTTGATCCCCACCGCCTCGATCCACCGTGCCTGCTCGACGAACTGGAAACCAGTCTTGGTCGCATCCAGCCCGGCCCAGATGGCGATGGAAAGCCCCAGTGGGAAGAGGCTGATGAGCAGCGAGGTCCAGCGGATCTGGTCGTAGCGCTCCCGTGGCAGGCACAGGACGATCACGGCGCCCAGCAGCGGGATGAAGGTAACGAGCGAAAGCACAGGCCAGTCGGCCAGCACCCTGGGACCAAACAGCGACTCGCCCTGTACCCGCAGTCCACCGGCCAGCGCCAGCAACACGAAGAGGACACCGGCAGAAACTGCCGCCCCTGTGACCTGCGCCTTCCGGCCGTCTTTGCGCAGGATCAGCCCTCCCACGTAAGCCCCGACTGCTACCGATAGGATGAGCGTCCACAACCAGTAGACGGCCGGAACCGGGCCGAACGCGACGTTGCTCGAGATACCCATTCCTCGTCCTCCTTTTCGCGTTTCCGTCTTTTGTTAGAGGTAGATCACGAGCCCAATCAGGATGAGCAGCCCGATCAACACCAGCATCAGGTAGTCCTGTACCTGGCCGGTCTGCAGCCGGCGTAGCCGGTTGCCCACCCAGCCGGTCAGCATGGCCACGCCGTTCACGATCCCGTCGACGATGTGCAGATCCACCCAGCCCTGGATGGCCGAGAAGGCTCGGCCAAACCAGCCAACCACATTGACCAGCCCATCGACCACGTTCAGGTCGAACCAGGCGAACACCACCGAGAAGGCACGTGCCACCATCGCGGCTCCGTTGACGAATCCATCGATCACGGTGCGGTCGAACCAGGCGAATGCCTGAGCCAGCAGGTGTGTCCCCTGGACGAACACATAGTGGTATGCTTCGTCCACGTAGTACTTCCGCTCCCACAGGGTGAAGAGCCAGCCCAGGCCGAGCCGTCCCAGCCGCACCTTGAGCGGGTCGGGGTCCTCCGCCTGCTCGAGGAGGTTGCGCCCGTAGATCAGGTAGCCTACCCCGTATCCCGCAAAGGCAACCGTCATCGAGATCCCGGCAACGGTCCAGTTGAACTCTGCGTGTCCTCCTACAAACCTTGCAAAGAGCGTCCCTTCGCCCAGACCAAACCACTCGAGGGGAACCCCCACGGCGACAAGCAGGATCGTGCCGGCCGCCAAGACCACGAGCGGCATCGTCATGTTCAGCGGAAGGGGCCCGCCGTGGGCAGCATGACCACCGTGCTCACTGTGGCCAGCCGATTCGCCGTGTGGATCGTGGTGATGAGTCCCGTGCGCAGCACCGTGCTCGGCAACCGGCACCAGCGCTTCACGCTGGAACAGCGCCACCTCCGCTGCAGCTTCTGCGCCGTGGCTGCGCGGTTTGCCGGCAAAGACCATGAACATCTGCCGGGTCATATAGAAGGCGGTCAGGAACGCGGAAAGGGTTGCCAGCACGTAGAGAGCCGGATTCGCGTGAAAGGCGTCCAGCAGGATCTCGTCCTTGCTCCAGAAGCCGGAGAAAGCGAAAGGAAAGCCCGAAAGCGCAAGCATACCGACGAGATAGGTCCAGAACGTCTTCGGCAGACGCTTCCACAGGCCCCCCATCTCCCGCATATCCTGCACGTGATGGGCACCGATGATGACCGCGCCGCTGCCGAGGAAGAGGAGCGCCTTGAAGAAGGCGTGCGTGATCAGGTGGAAGAAGCCGGCTACATAGCCTCCGACACCGAGCGCCAGCACCATGTACCCGAGCTGGCTGATCGTGGAATAGGCGAGCACCCGTTTGATGTCGTACTGGCCGATGGCGATCGTCGCGGCGAAAAAGGCCGTAATGCCCCCGATCCAGGCCACAAACCCCATCGTTCCTTCCCCTGCGACCTGGAAGAGCGGGAACATACGGGCCACCATAAAGACGCCCGCGGCCACCATCGTCGCCGCATGGATGAGGGCCGACACCGGCGTCGGGCCTTCCATCGCGTCGGGCAACCAGACGTGCAGCGGCACCTGGGCCGACTTGCCCATCGTACCGATGAAGAGGCCGAGCGCGGCCAGCGAGGCAATGGAAGCCCCTCCGATGATCGGCCAGGTCGCCGGGAGCGTCGTAGTAGCCAGCTCGTGCAACACCTGGGGGTTATGGATCACATAGCCGATGTTCATGTTGCCGGTGTAGATGTACAGGAGAAAGATCCCGATGAAAAAGCCGGCATCGCCGATCTTGGTCGTGATGAAGGCTTTGAGGGCCGCGTCGGCAGCGGACTTTTTCCAGTTCCAGAAGCCGATGAGCAGGTAGGAGCAGAGGCCCACCAGCTCCCAGCAGATGAAGAGGAGCAGGATGTTGTCCGCGATCACGAGCCCCAGCATCGACGCGGCAAAGAGCCCAAGATAGGAGAAAAAGCGGGAATAGCGCGCGTCTTCGCCCCGATAGTCCTCGGCGGCCATATAGCCCTGGGAGTAGATGAAGATGCACAGGCCAACCAGCGTGACCATCAGCAACATGGCCGCGGAGAGCGGATCGACCCAGAAGCCCAGCAGGAGGCGGGTTGTGCCGGTCGCCATCCAGTGGAACTCGCGCTCCAGGATGGGGCGTGGGGGAAGCAACAGTTCTTCGGCAGCGGCCTCCTCGTGCTCTTCCCCGCCCGATTCCGCCTCCGCGTGTCCGGCCGGCGCCCCCTCGTGCGGGCGAAGCCGGGCCTGTGTGTCCGGAGCAGCCACCGTCGCCACAAAGACCAGCGTGGCCAGCAACAGCGAGAGGGCCATCATCCCGATCGTGAGGCGGGCAGAAAGCTTCTTGTTGCGGTAGACGGCGGGGACCAAGGTGATGGCAGCCGCCGCCAGCAAGGGAAAGAGCGGGATGAGCCAGACCAGGTTGAGGACGAGCTCCATCGATACCTCCAGAATCGCTTAGTGCGCCCCTCCCTGCGCCAACACCCATGCTAGGCACAACAGGAGACACTGCAGATAACCCAGCACCAGTCCAGCGATGGCAATCCCCCGCCTGCGGCCCTCGCCGCGGCGGATCCTAGCCGGGGCAACGTGCCCGCAGATGACCGCTACAAGTCCCAACCCCAGCATCGCAGTAATCAGACTCGCGTAGGCCCACCCACTGACCGGCAGTTTGGCCTTAGGCGGCGGCTTGGCTTCTAGCGAAGCTGCTGTCGTGCGCGCTTCCGGCACCGGGGCCGGTCCTCGTAACAGCTGCCCGCAGTTCGGGCAGAACTGGGAGCCTATATACTCTTCTTGCCCGCAGTTTGTGCACTGTTGTGCCAGGACCGCCCCGCATTGCCGGCAGTAGTTGGCACCGACCGCGTTGTTGGCCCCGCAGCGAGGACAGACCCACTGCAGCAGCTCGACCCGGGTACGTTCCCTCGAGAGCCGTACCTCCGTGCCACAGTACCGGCAGCGCCGCCGGTCCCCGCCAATCTCTTCCAGATCTTTGCTGCCACATTGCGGACAGAGCAATGCTTTGACTTCCGCCATCGCCGGCTCCTGCAACCGCGGACCTACCACTTCAGCAGGTCCACCTGGTCCGCGTTCACTGTCTTCCGGCTGCGGAACACCGCGATCACCAGTGCCAACCCGACTGCTGCTTCCGCCGCCGCGACGGTGATCGCGAAGAGGGCAAAGACCTGACCGGTGAACGCCGCAGGAGTCCCGTAGCGCCAGAAGGCGATCAGGTTGATGTTGACCGCGTTCAGCATCAGCTCGATGCCCATCAGGATGCCCACCGCGTTCCGCCGCGCGAGCGCGCCGTAGAGCCCGATACAGAAGAGCGCGCCGGCAACCAGCAGGTACCAGGAGAGCGGGATGGCCATACCGTTTGCCTCCAGACTCATTCAGCCGCCGGGATCAGCCCGGTCTCCATCAAGACTCGCACCTCGTCACGGGCCTGCCGGATGATCCGCGAGGCAGTGGCGAACAGCTCCTCCCGCGTGAGCGTCCGCCGGGCCACGCCTTGCTCGATCGCCTTAAGGCCCACGGCCGTTGCCTCGCGGGGGAATACCTCCCATTCGTCCATGTGGGGGAGGATATACTCTTCGGAGAGCCCCTTGTCCTCGGCGCAACGGGCGAGCTCTACCGCGGCCGCGATGCACATCTCGTCGGTGATCGTGCGGGCGCGTACATCCAGCGCCCCGCGAAAGATCCCCGGGAACCCGAGCGAGTTGTTCACCTGGTTGGGGAAATCGGACCGCCCGGTCGCCACGATACGGGCCCCGGCCTCGCGGGCCTCCCACGGCCAGATCTCGGGGATGGGGTTCGCGCAGGCAAACACGATCGCATCCCGGGCCATCGTCGCGACCCATTCCTTACGAATCACATTCGGACCGGGCTGGGAGAGCGCGATCACCGCGTCTGCGCCGCGCATCGCCTCGGGGATACCGCCGGTGCGACGTTCGCCGTTCGAGGTTTCGCACACGCGCCACTTCTCGCTGTCGGCTTCCGATCGCAGGTCGGTGCGCTCCGGATGCAGGATGCCCTTCGAGTCGACCATGATAATGTTCTCCGGCGGGAAGCCATACTTCACCATGATGCGGAAGGTGGCGATATTTGCAGCCCCCGCACCCACCATCGCGATGAGGACATCTTCCTTGCGTTTCCCCACCACCTTCAACGCGTTGATCAGCCCCGCGAGGGTGATGGCCGCGGTCCCCTGCTGGTCGTCGTGCCAGACGGGGATGTCCATCTCGCTCCGCAGTCGGTCCAGGATGTAGAAACACTTGGGCTTCTCGATGTCTTCCAGGTTGATCCCGCCAAAGACCGGCTCCAGCCACTTGCAGGCGCGGATGATCTCTTCTGCGTCGGTCGTCGCCAGGCAGATGGGAAAGGCGTCCACCCCGCCCAGGTATTTGAAGAGGAGCGCTTTTCCCTCCATGACCGGGATGGCCGCGTGGGGGCCGATGTTTCCCAGCCCGAGTACCCGGGTCCCGTCCGAGACCACCGCGACAAAATTCGCCTTGTTCGTGTGGAGGAAAACGTTCTCCGGGTGCTGAGCGATGTCGCGGCAGGGTGCGGCAACCCCCGGGGTATACCAGATGGCAAAATCGTCCAGGTCGCGGATGCGGCACTTGGACACGACCTGCACCTTGCCCTGGTAAAAGGGGTGCAGCCGCATCGCATCCTCGCTCGGCTTCCTCGCTTTCGCCAGCAATTCCTCGACGTTCATTTCCTTCGCCATCGCTGTCCTCCTCGACAGCCTTGCAGCCGCATTCCGGTCGCAAGCCACTTCAGGCGGTGACACCCTTGTCACCGTCGGAACCCACACCAATGGGGTCGGACCACCCCGCTTTGGCCCGTTCCACTTTCTGCTCGAGCTCCTCGACTACGGGCAGGCGGTCCCGCTGCGGCCAGGCGATGACGATCGCGCCGATCAGGGCCACCAGGAGCAGCACGGAGGCAATTTCAAAGGGAAGGGCAAAGCGCGTCATCAGCACCTCACCCAGAGCCGCTGTTGGCTCCGGGGGAAGCGGTTCGGGCGGTGGAGACGTGCGCGCTCCCCAGGTCGTCCACACGACCGGAGCGATGAGCGCGAACAAGAGCAGGGAAAGCGGTGCCGCGATCCACCACTTGCCGGTGAACTGGTACAACTGCTGCTGCATCAGGCGGCGGGTCAGCATGATCGCAAACAGGATCAGCACCATCACCGCGCCGATGTACAGGAGCACCTGCACGAACGCAATGAATTCCGCCTGCAGGAGCAAGTAGAAGCCTGCCACACCGATGAACGTAACCACCAGGGCCAGGGCGCTGCGCAGCAAGTTCCGCAACGTGACCACAGCCAGCGCCGACACCAGGGTCAGGCCGGCCAGGGCAAAGAACACGAGATAGGTGACCAGGTTCTGCTCCATCGCCATCCCTCACACCGTTCGCCTCAGGCGCGCAGCAGGCTCCAAACCACCACGGCCAGACCTGTCGCGAGCACGTTTCCCAGGGTGATGGGGACAAGCCGCTTCCAGGCAAAACCCATCAGCTGGTCGACACGGAGCCGCGGCCAGGTCGCACGGATCCAGACGAAGAGGAAATAGAGCGCGAACGCCTTGACGAAGAACCAGAAGACCGAAAGCAGATAACCGATCGGCCCGCCGATGCCCACCCCCGGACCCTGCCAGCCTCCGAGGAAGAGCACCGTCGCCAGGGCGCACACCAGAAACTGGTTGATGAACTCGCCCATGAAGAACAGGGCGAATTTCATCCCGCTGTACTCCGTGATATAGCCCGCCACGATCTCCGAGTCGGCCTCCGGCAGGTCGAACGGCGTGTGGTTCACCTCGGCGAGCGCTGCGGTAAAGTAGGTGAGAAAGGCGAGCGTACCCAGCGGGAAGTAGAAAACGTACCAGCGAAGCCCGGGCTGGCTTGAGACGATGGTGTTGAGGGAAAGGGACCGGGCGAAGAGCACCGGCACAACGAGGGAGAGCACCATGGGCACTTCGTAGCTGACCATCTGCGCCGCGGTGCGCATCGCGCCCAGCAAGGAGTACTTGTTGTTGCTCGACCAGCCGGCCACCAGGAGCACCAGGGTAAAGAGCGAGGAAACTGCCACGACATAGACCACGCCGACGTTCAGGTCCACCGCGGAGAGATCCTTACCGAAAGGGATCACAGCAAAGACCATCAGCGCTGGGACAACGGCTGCGATCGGGGCAATGCGGTGCAACACCTTGTCGCCCTTGTCCGGGATGATGTCTTCCTTCGTGAACATCTTGACGCCGTCCGCCACCGGCTGCAGCAACCCCCAGAGCGGCCAGCGCTGACGTGTCCGCTCCTTGTTGAAGGGTCCCAAGCCGGTGCGGTTCGGGCCGATGCGGTCCGCAAAGCGTGCGATGCCCCGGCGCAAGAGCCAGGTCAGGAACATGAAAATGAGTGGGGCCAGGACAAAGATCAAGGTGATGGCGATCGCCATGCCGATCAACACCACCGCCCAGTTGGGCAATGCCTGGCCGAGCCATCGGTTCAGTCCCTGGATGAGCAGCTCCATCGCTTTCCCTCTTCTCGCCCTATCGCTGCACGATGCCCACACCGGCCGGCCGGCGCTTGATCGTGCCTTCCAGCCGCTTCATGGCCTCTTCGCGAATTTCAGCCCACACCGTCGGCGCGATCTGCGCGTAATAGGAAATCGGCCGAAGGAGACGCTCCTTGGTCACTTTGAACCCCTCCCGATCCGTACGGGCTGTCTCCAGATGGTGGTCCATCACAATGGAACCGAAGGGGCACGCCTCCGCGCAGAGGCCGCAGTTCAGGCAAGAGTCGTATTCGATCATGAAGTGCTGGGCGTACGGGATCTTCTTGCCCGCTTCGTCCACCCCCTGCTCGATGTGGATGATCCCGATCGGACACGCCCGCGCACAGCCCATGCAGGCCGTGCACAGCTCCGCGCCCGTGGCGTCGTCGTACAGCAGGATCGGGAGGCCCCGATACCGGTCCGGGATCGGCGCGTGCTCCTCGGGGTACTGCACCGTGAACAGCCCGAACCGCCCTCCGGGGAACGGCTCTTTCCCGGGGACACGGAGGTTCCGCTTCCCGTAGGAACGAACAAAGTGCGCCATCGTCACCAGGAGGCCCTTGATCAGCCCTGAACCGAAGGGACGGAACTCGTCGTGGCGAGGAACAACGATCGTCACCGGTCCACCTCCGCCATGGTGATGTCGATGCTCCCCAGGATGAGGACGATGTCGGCCACCTTGTGGCCCCGGCACATCTCCTCGAGCGGCGTCAGGTTCACGAAGGAGGGTGCCCGCACACGCCACCGGTACGGCTTCTCGCTCCCGTCGCTCACAAGGTAGAAGCCCAGCTCTCCTTTGGGGCTCTCGATGCGGGCATAGGCCTCGCCGGCCGGAGGCCGCAGCGACTTGGGCACCTTGCTCTGGATGTCGCCCGGCGGCGTGTCCTCGAGCATACGGATCGCCTGCTCCAGGATGCGCACACTCTGCCGCATCTCGTAGATCCGCACCAGGTACCGGTCGTAGACATCGCCCACCGTCCCGACCGGGACGTCAAAGTCGATCTCCCCGTACAACGAATAGCGGTCCACCTTGCGGATGTCGTAGGGCACCCCGGAGCCGCGCAGCACGGGCCCCGTCACGCCGTAGGCAATCGCCTTGTCCGGCGGAAGGATCCCTACGTACTTGGAGCGCGCCAGCAGGATCTCGTTCGTGGTGAGGAAGCGCTCGTACTCGTCCACAAAGGCCGGGAACTCCGCCACAACCTTACGGAGAAGCGGCATAAACTCCTCGGGAAGGTCGCGCGCCACGCCCCCGAAGCGCATATAGTTGCACATCATGCGCGAGCCCGAGGCCATCTCGAAAAGATCGAGGATCTTTTCTCGTTCCCGCAGGCCGTACTGCACCGGGGTGAGCCACGCGCCCATGTCGTTCAGGAGGAACCCAACGGCGAGTGCGTGGTTCAGCAAGCGCGTGAGCTCGTCCATGATCACCCGGATGCACTCTGCCCGTCGGGGCACTTCGATACCGGCAAGTTTCTCCACCGCCAGGACATAGGCGTGGTTGTTCGTCATCGAGCAGATGTAGTCCAGGCGGTCCGTATAAGGGATCGACTGCAAGTAGGTATGCCCTTCGGCGAGTTTTTCCTGACACCGGTGCAGATAGCCGAGGATCGGCTCCAGTGCCACGATCGTCTCCCCCTGCAGTTGTACCTTCATCCGGAAGACGCCGTGGGTGCTGGGATGCTGAGGGCCGATGTTCAGGACGATCGGCTCCGTCTCCAGCTCCTCGACCTCCACGGGGACATGCACGGCCGTTTCCCGACTCACCCTAACCCTCCTTGGGGGCGTAATCCTTGCGCAGCGGATGATCCTCGTATTCGTCCCACAGGTAGATGCGTCGCAGGTCCGGATGCCCCTCGAAGCGGATCCCCATCAGGTCGTAGACCTCCCGCTCCTGCCAGAGAGCACTCGGCCAAAGCGAGGTCACCGAGGGAACGACCGGCTGGTCGCGGGGCACACGCACTTTCAGCACCACCGGCCCAAGCGGCCCACCGGGATCCTGCCCGCGAGCGATCCGCGCCCCCCGGCGCATCGCGTAGAGGTGGTAGACGACCTCGAACTCGCCCTGTGCCAGCCAGTCCACCCCGGTCACGTTGGAGAGATAGTCGAACCCTTCTTGCTCCAGGAGGTATCGACAAACCGATAGAAGGGCTCGGGGCTGGACCCGTATCGCACCGTCCGGCTGGACCTCCTCGATCGCGCCCGGGCGCAACGCACGCGCCATCCGCTCCTGCAGCAAGGCCATTTCCGTGCTGTCCATCGGGACCTCCTAACCTTCCTCGGGCAGCACGAGGTCGTGCGCACCGTACTGCGGAATGGGCCGCTCGCGCGTGTCGCCGTCCTTACCGTACCAGGGAACATCTTTCAGGCGCTGCCCGTCGATCAGCCGCTGCAGGGTCATCCACCCGTGCAGGAGCGATTCGGGACGCGGGGGACAGCCGGGGATGTAGACGTCCACGGGGATGTAGCGGTCCACCCCGCGGACCACATGGTAACCGTCGCGAAACGGCCCGCCGGAGATCGCGCAGGCACCCATCGCCACCACGTAGCGGGGCTCCGGCATCTGGTTGTAGAGCCGCACGACCAGCGGAGCCATCTTCTTGGTGACCGTGCCGGCCACGATCATCACGTCGGCCTGACGGGGAGACGCGCGGAACAGCTCCGAGCCGAAACGCGCCAGGTCAAAGCGCGGGGCCCCGGTTGCGATCATCTCGATCGCGCAGCAAGCCAGGCCGAACATGAGCGGCCACATAGAGCTCCGCCGGCCCCAGTTGTAGAGGCCTTCGACCGTGGTGAGGAAGATGCCCCGTCGCTCCAGTTCCAGTTGCTCCGGACTGATTTCCTGCTCGCTCATCGATCCCTCACAAGGATACATCTCGCGGGCATTGCCTCTACACCCACTCGAGGGCCCGGGTTTTCCAGGCATAGACCAGCCCGCTCACCAGGATCAGGATAAAGATCGCCATCTCTACCAGAGCGAATGTGGCCAGGCGGTTCAGGGCCACGGCCCAGGGGTAGAGGAAAACCGTCTCGATGTCAAAGATCACGAAGAGGAGCGCGTAGAGGTAAAACTGCACGCGGAAACGGACCCAGGTAGGGCCGATCGTTTCCAGGCCACACTCGTAGGTAGAACTCTTGACAGGATAGGGGCGTTTGGGACGGATAAGGTAGGACAAGAAGATGATCAGCGCGCCGAAAAGGATAGAGGAGACCAGCAACAGTCCGATGAACAGATACTCACGCATGCGTCCTCCTCAGGCCCAGGATCTGCGCCACGCAGCGCTTGTCACGTTTGTCACACACGGTCGGGAAGTATACTACAATTGCTTCGAGCGTGCAACTTCGCTGCTCCCGGTCCACGGGCGGCGGCCTCAAACGAACCGTCGGCGGGGCTGCGCCCGGAGACAAGACAGCGGGTGCTCCACGGGGGGAGGGGCTTGCGAGCCTCGACGGAAGAGGCCGGGAAGGGCGCTTGCGCCGCCCCTCTTCCCGCAGGTCGGAACGACGCCGTTTGACACGCGGCGGTGCAAGGCCTATACTGGCCTGGGAAAGAACACTTCGAGGAAATACGATGGGCCGCGTGTGCCGATCCCTGGTGGCAGGTCTCTTTTTCGCCAGCTGTGTGCTGATCCCGGCCGTGGGTAGAATGGGGCCGGCCGTGCAGCCGCAGTCGCTTTCGTTCTTCGGTGTAAACGGCTACTTTACGGGATACGAGCGGCCCTGGTCGGAGGTGCTTGCGCTGCTCCCGAAAGGCCTGTCCGTCGGGATGCGCTGGACGCGGGAAGAGTTCTCCTGGGCGAACATCGAGTACCAGGCCGGCAACTTTGACTTTCACGTCTTCGATCCGCGCCTTCAGGCGATGGCCGAAGCCGGGTACGGCGTCGTGGGAATGCTCCTCACGACGCCTCCGTGGGCGCGCAAACCTTCCTGCGCCGGCTCCTACTGGTGTCCCCCGCAGGATCCGGACGACTTTGCGCACTTTGCCTCGGTGGTTGTGGAGCGCTACGACGGCGATGGGATCGCCGACGCGCCCGGCTCACCGCGCGTGGCCTACTGGGAGGTCTGGAACGAGCCGAACCATCCTACGACGTGGCCCGGCACCCCGGCGGAGTACGCCGCGTTGCTCCGGGCGGCTTACCCGGCGATCAAGCAAGCCGATCCCACGGCGCAGGTGCTGGTCGGCGGGGTGTACGTCTTCGACGGGCAGAGCGGAGGCCCACCGGCATACGATGGACTGGCCTTCCTGAACCGGGTGCTTGCCGCCGATCCACAAGCCTGGGAGGCGTTCGATATCCTGTCCATCCACCCTTATATGCCGGACGTGGCCCCGGACCAACCGGGCCTCTGGGAGCCGGTCACTATGCTGTCGCGGCTCCAGCACGCCCTGGACTGGGTCGCAGCGCACGGTGGGGGCAAGTCGGTCTGGATCACCGAGGTCGGATGGTCCACCTGTACCGCAGGCCAGGGGGACTGCACCCCTGCACTCTCGAAGACCGAAGACCAGCAGGCCAACTACCTCCTGCGCACCCACTTTATGGCGCTTTCCAAAGGGATCGCCCATCTGAGCACCTTCCAGCTGGAGGACAAGTTCGACGGTGCCGGTAGCCGTGTCTGGGGCGGTTGCGCGCTCCTGCACACGGACGAGCAGGGGTACGCGCCGAAGAAGGCCTACGGAGCGTACGGCATCATGGTAGCCCAGCTGGAGGGTGCTTCGTACCTGGGCCCTGGACCGCTGCACGAACTGACCTGGGAAACCAGGGGGACCCAGGAAGTCCTGAGCGCGCAGACGCGGTTCGACTACAGGTTCACCTTGCCCCAGGGCGGATACCTGGACGTGCTGTGGAGGCCCAACGAGGCGATCGAAACCGTCTCCTTCCCGGTGCCGGATGGATGGACGGTCACCTGGGTCGAGCGGGACGGCCAGGAGCACCCGCTGGTGCCGGTCGGAGGACACGTTACGTTCTCCATCGACGGCCGGCCAGGGTACCTGCGCCAGGTGCCGCCGCCTCAGCTGGCTGTCTCCGCGACGGAGCTCGGGTTCCTGGCCATAGCGGGGGGGCCCCCGGAGACGCGCGAGCTCCTGATCTGGAACGCAGGCGGGGGCACGTTTTCGTGGACGCTTTCGGTCTTGAGCGGCACGGAGTCCTTTGCTGCGGCACCGGCTCAAGGAAGTCCTCCCGCTACCGTCGCCGTGACGGCGACCGTGCCCCTTTCCCCTGGATTCTATCGCGGCGCGCTGCTGGTGGACGCGGGAGAGGCCGGCAGCGAGCGCATCGGGTTGTGGCTGCTGGTGGTGGAGCAGTTGCACTCCGTACAATTGCCGCTCGTGCTCCGGGGAAGCCTGGCGGAGGACGCGGCTGGCTCTTCGGATCGCAATTGAGGGGATCGCGCGGGGGAACGGCACAATTGTGTGACACAGGTTACAGAACAGACAAGCGTACAGAGGGATCATATCCCTGAGCGGGGGAGGGGGATCGGACAGCGGAGCAGGAGGAGGTGTGGTATGGAACAGACATCGTCGTGCGAAAGCTACGGGAACTGCCTTTCGCCGGAGCACGTTGCAGAGCTCCAGGCGCGGCTGAGCCGGCTGGAGGGACACATTCACGCCATTGGCCGGATGCTGAGCGAGGGGCGCGACTGTCGGGGGCTGCTTGTGCAGGTAGCGGCGGTGAAATCGGCGCTGAACCAGGTCACGGCGAAGCTCCTCGAGGGCTACCTTGACGGCTGTGTGGCAAGCGGCCGGGCCGTACAGGGCGAGCCGTTGGACGCCCTGAAAGCGGCCCTGGCGATCGCGCTCAAGTTCTCTTGAGGAGGCCGCGATGCGCTTTTCGTTCCGGTTGGGGAGGATCTTTGGCATTCCGATCCACATCAACTACACCTGGTTTCTGATCTTTGTGCTGGTGACCGTGTCGCTCGCGCTGGGGGAGTTCCCGCGGCGCTTCCCTGGGGCATCCGGATGGGCCTACTGGCTGGCAGGGGTACTGGGAAGCCTGCTCTTTTTCGGTTCGGTACTGGCGCACGAATTGGCTCACAGCGTGGTGGCACGCTCGCGCGGGGTGCGCGTCCGGGACATCACGCTCTTCCTCTTCGGCGGCGTGTCCAGCATCGAAGCGGAAATGGACCGGCCCGAAGGAGAGCTCTTTATGGCCGGGGTCGGCCCAGCCACGAGCCTGGTTCTGGCGCTCTTCTTTGCCATCGGCAGCGTCGTGGCACGGGCTTTCTGGGGTCCGCTGCCGGCCGGCCTGTTGAGCTACCTGGCCACCATCAACGGAGGCCTGGCGGCCTTTAACTTGCTCCCGGGACTGCCGCTGGACGGCGGACGCATCCTGCGGGCGATCCTCTGGCAGATCACGGGCAACTACCGGCGGTCTACCGGAATCGCGGTGACGGCTGGCCGCGCGATCGCCTTCCTCTTCATCGGGGGCGGTATCCTGTGGGCCTTCCTGGGAGGCGGGCTGAGCGGGCTGTGGCTCGCCTTCATCGGCTGGTTCATGGAGAATGCCGCAACCCAGACCTACCGCAGCATGCTGCTCCAGGAAGCGCTGCGCGGCGTCACCGTGGAGGACCTGATGACCCCGGAGTGTACGCGCATCCCAGGAGGGTTGAGCGTCTCCCAGCTTGTGGACGATTACATCTTCCCCCAGGGTCGGCGCTGTTTCATGGTTGTGGACGGGGACACCCTCGAAGGCATGGTTACCGTGCATAATGTGCGTGACCTGCCGCGGGAACGCTGGCCGGTAACGCCGGTCGCGGCGATCATGACGCCGCTCGCACGCCTCATTGTGGCCCGGCCCCAAGAGGATGCCTTTGAGGTACTCCGCCGGATGGACGAGTGGAACGTGAACCAGATGCCGGTGATCGAAGAAGGCCGCTTCCTGGGGATGGTAGCCCGCGACAGCCTGATCCGCTACCTGCGCACGTGGGCCGACCTGGGATTGTAGGATAGACTGCGAGGGGAAACGACCATGCGCGATGTATACCTGGACTACGGGGCGACCACGCCCCCGAGACCCGAAGTGATCGAAGCGATGCTTCCCTACCTGAGGGAAGAATTCGGCAACCCTCTGAGCCTGCACCGCTACGGCGAAAAGCCGCGACAGGCTGTGGAAGCGGCCCGGGAGAAGGTCGCCGCGCTGATCGGCGCCCAGCCGAACGAGATCTACTTTACCGCAAGCGGCAGCGAAGCGAACAACATGGCCGTCAAGGGCGTAGCGCTGATGGCCCGAACACAGGGCCGGGGTAACCACATCGTCGTCTCGGCGATCGAACACCAGTCCGTGCTCTATGCCGCCGAGACCATGGCCAAGCTGGGCTTCGAGGTCACGCGGGTTCCGGTGGACCGGTACGGGCTGGTGGATCCGCAGGCCGTCGCGGACGCGCTGCGCGAGGACACGGTGCTGGTGTCTGTTATGCTTGCCAACAGCGAGATCGGCACGATCGAGCCGATCGCAGAGATCGCGCGCGTGGTGAAAGCAAGGGGCATCCCTTTCCACACGGACGCGGTGGCTGCCGTGGGGCGCATCCCGGTGAACGTCCAGCAACTGGGGGTCGATCTGCTCAGCATGGCGGCAAGCCAGTTCTACGGCCCCCGCGGGGCCGGAGCACTCTATATCCGGCGCGGTACCCGTCTCCTGCCCCTGATCGATGGAGGCATCCAGGAGGGGGGGCGAAGGGCCGGCCAGGAGGACGTCCCCGCGATCGTGGGGATGGGCGTTGCCGCAGAGATCGCGGCGGCCGAAATGGAGCGTCGCACCGCGCACCTGCTGCCGCTGCGCGACCGGCTCATCGCCCGCCTGACGAGCGAGATCCCCCACGTGTACCTGACCGGCCATCCCACGCAACGCCTTCCCCACCATGTGAGCGTGACCGTGGAGTACATCGAAGGGGAATCGATGCTCCTGTTGCTCAGCCTGCAAGGGGTCGCGGCCTCCAGCGGGTCCACCTGTACCTCGCGCGCACTGAAGGCTTCGCACGTGTTGACGGCCATCGGAGTGGATGCCGCCCTCGCCCAGGGCTCGCTCGTGTTCACCCTGGGGGAGCAGAACACGCAGGAAGACGTGGATTATGTGATGGAAGTGCTGCCGGGAATCGTGGAACGGCTACGGGCGATGTCGCCGCTCTACAAGCCCGGGGCCTGAATAGGCGACAAGGAGGCGCTGGATGTACTCGGATATCGTGATGGACCATTTTCTGCACCCGCGCAACGTGGGCGAAATCCCCGACGCCGACGGCGTGGGCTCGGTCGGAAACCCCGTTTGCGGGGACATGATGACCTTCTACATCAAGGTGAAGGACGGTCGCATCGAGGACGTCAAGTTCAAAACTTTCGGGTGTGGCGCGGCGATCGCCGTATCCAGCATTGTGACCGAAATGGTGAAAGGGAAAACGCTGGAGGAAGCCAAGAGCATCACCAAACAGCAGGTAGCCGAGCAGCTCGGCGGGTTGCCGCCGCAGAAGATGCACTGCTCGAACCTGGGCACCGAGGCACTGGCCCAGGCGATCGCCGATTATGAAGCCAAACAGGCGGCGCTCAAAGGGGAATAGACGGTCCCCGCAAGCGGCGGGGTGGAGGAGATACAATGGTGCCTATGGACGAGGAAACCGGCCAGACGGAAGTCTACTGCTGCCGTTGCCCGTTTTGTGATTATGCTATGGAGATGCCTTACCCCTTCTGCCAGGCGTGCGGGGCAGAGATCTGCTATTGCGAGGTGTGCGGCGAACCGCTCCCCAAGGACGCCGACCACTGCCCGCACTGCGCGGGTGAAGCGTAGCAGGGAATTGCCATGGAAATCAAAGCCGATGCCACACTGGACTGCCTGGGGCTCTACTGCCCGATGCCGATCCTTCAAACGGCAGCACAGATCGCCCGGCTTGCTCCGGGCCAGGTGCTGGAGGTACTCTCAGACGATCAGGGTATCCTGAACGATATGCCGGCCTGGTGCGAGACAACGGGCCACGAATTTCTGGGCTGGACCCAGCAAGGAAACGAGTACCGTGTGTACGTCCGCAAGCGGTCGACGTAGGGTTACCCCGTCGACCGCTTGCGGATGGTGGCATACTGGGGGCTGCTGGGAAACAGCGCTCGACCCTGGCGGAGGCCTCCGCTGACCTCGGCGAGTGCCGTGGCGTACGCGACATCCGCCTCGTCGAGCCAGATGCGCCAGCCATCGTCTCCCAGCTTGCAGATATGGCCCTCACGTGCCCAGCGAGCGTAGTAGTTCTTCGAGAGGCCGTAATGGCGTTCGGCGTCGGACGCGGAGATCGGCCGGCCGCGCAGATGTTCCCACTGACGGCGGTCCAGCCGCTTGGCGACCGTGCGCACCTCGCTCTCAAGCAGAAGCAGGCGGCCTTCGGGAGAGCGCTTGCTGCCGATTACGCCGTCTTTCGCCAGCTTTTCCAGAACTGCCACGTCCACAGGGTATTTCTGAGCTGCCTCCTCGAGCTCGATCCAGTCCATCGTTTCCCCCTTTCCAAAGCATCTTTGGGGCACCCATCGCTATTTTAGCAGGACTTCCCTACTTTTTCAAGCGCATCTTGCGCAGCAGCTCGACCCGAGTTCGGCTCTCCTGTGCCAGTTGCTCGAAGACGCGCGCTACCTCCCGAATCGGCATCCTCTCTGCCGCCTCCCGATAAAATCGCTCTCCGGCCTCCTCGAACGCGACCGCCTGCTGCAGCTCGGCCTCCTCTGTCTGTGCGTCCAACTTCGCCTGGTACCGCTCGCTTTCCAGCCCCGTGATCGGCTGGAGGATCATCTCCACGACCCCTTCTCGCCT
>JBDOIE010000124.1:0-2861 GCA_041082245.1 Chloroflexia bacterium | reverse complement strand
CTCCTGCCTGGGACTTTGGGGATGGAGGGTTTGCTTCCGGGAACCCGGTGACGCACATCTACCACGCGGCTGGCCGCTACACGGTGACGGTGGGGGTGGGGAACGCCTGCGGGCAGGTCCAGGAGATGTTCCCGATCACCGTGGTCTGTTACGAACCGCACGACACTTCCTTCTCCTGGGAGCCGGTGCAGCCGCCGGAGGGGGGGACGGTGCAGTTCCATGCGCAATCCCGGGGAAGTGCGCCGCTTTCCTTCGCCTGGGACTTTGGCGACGGTGAAACCGGAAGCGGCGAGAACCCGATCCACACCTACCAGCATCCCGGGTGGTACACCGTTACCCTGACGGTATCGAACGATTGCGGCTTTGAGGTCGTGAGCCACGCGCTTCTGGTCTGCACTGCGCCGTCCGGGGCGCAGGTATTCCACAGTCCGGAGATCCCCGCGCCCGGCGAAGAGACGCTCTTTGTGGCCGTGGTGGACGGGTCGGAGCCGCTTTCTTACCACTGGGACTTTGGCGATGGCGGAAGCGGGAGCGGCCTGAACGTGCACCACACCTACCAGGAGCCGGGGTGGTACACCGTCACCGTGACGGCTTCGAACGCCTGCGGTGTGGCCACGGCTTCAGAGCCCATCCTGGTCTGTGCGGCTCCTGCCGGGCTGGAGGTTGCGTATTCGCCTGCTTACCCTGTGCCCGGTGAGACGATCCACTTCTCCGCGACCCTTTCGGCAGGCTCTCCGCCCATCTCCTTCCTCTGGACGTTCGACGACGGCTACAGCGCGTCTTCCCCCTTTACCTCGCACGCCTTCGCAACGGTGGGGGATCATCGGGTGGAGGTGGAGGCAACCAACGCGTGCGGAGCACTTTCCCGCGCGATCACGGTGACCGTCTCTCAGCCCCGGTGGTCGGTGTACCTGCCGGTGGTTACGCGGATGCATCTGGTGGACGTGTTCGAGCCGGACAACACCCCGTCCCAGGCGCGTTTGCTGGAGGTGGGAACCTTCCAGTGGCGCACACTGAATCCGGCAGGGGATCGGGACTGGGCCTACCTGATCCTGATTCAGGGACAGTCGTACCGCCTGGGGACGGGGAATCTCGGTCCGAACACCGATACCATCCTGGAGGTGTACGCGGGAGATGGGACGACACTCCTTGCGTCGAACGATGACTGCACCCCGTACACGCGCGCGAGCTGTGTCACCTTTGTTCCCCCGGCAACGGGCCGCTACTACGTCCAGGTGCGCGACTATCTCCCCACTGCCGGCGGGCCGGATCACGTCTACCGTCTCCTGGCCCAGGAGGGGATGCGATGACGCCCCTGCGCAGGGGTAAGGGGTATACCGGGCTGGCCCTGGCGCTTGCGCTGGTGATCCTGGTGCTGGGGGCTGCTCCGGTGCGCTCGGTTGCGAGCGGCCTGATGCAGACGGAGCCGCCGACCAAGACCCCGCTTCCCACAGCGACGCCTCTGCCGCAGCAGACGGAACCGCCGACCAAGACGCCGCTTCCCACGGCGACTCCCACGCCGCTGCCGACCAAGACGCCGCTTCCTACAGCGACCCCGACGCCGGAGCCGACCAGGACGCCGCTTCCTACGGCGACTCCCGCGTCCCTTCCGACCAGGACGCCGCGCCCGACAAACCGGCCGTCCGCGTCGCCCACTCCCACAGCTACTCCATCTCCGATACTCCCCACGGCTGTTGCGACACCGACGTTCACCCCGGTGCGTCCGGTTTCAGGCGCGCCGACGGCTACTTCCGTGATCCCCACGGAGGTACCCACAGCGGCTCCCAGGTCACCCACGGTGCCGTCGCCTACCCCGACACGTTACGCAACCCGGTCTCCCACACCTGCGCCCGCTCCGGGTGTGCTGGAACGGCTGGGCAACCGGGGGAAGCTCGTGCTCGCTGCTGGGGGTGTGGCAATTGTGGGAAGTGTCGTCGCGCTGGCCATCCGCCGGAGGTCTTCAGGGACGAGAACGGCCGTAAGGAAGGCGCTGCCACGTGTACGGGTGCGGCCGGAGCAGGTTGCACGCCTGGTGGGGGCGTTCCGGAGCGTCTACACCGTGAGCCCCGAGGTGCTCCAGGCGCTGGAACGGGCGCTGCCGGCGGTGGATCCGCCCCTGCGGAAGCTTCTCAAAGCCGAGATTGACGCATACTTCGCCGGGGAGCGGGTGTACCTTTTCTCAGGACTTCCTGACGATGTGGACCCCGGCGGATATCTCCAGCAGTTCGTCGCCGTGGTGACCGCGCCCGATGCCACGCGGGAGACGCTGCTGGAGGCGCTGCGGCAACTGGAGGAGCGGCTGGCGAGGAGGTAGGGGAACCGGAGGCGAAAACAAAAGAGCAGGCAGCGGGTGCCCCTGCGCGAAGCTGCCTGCTCCTGCTACCTCGCCCTGTCCTCTCTCCTTTCAGTTCCGGCTGCACCTCCTTCTTTTCTTCAACATTCGGGAGGCCCTGGAATTGCGGTAGACGGTGACGATGTTCCCCGCACGATCCAGAACCACCACCGTACCCGCAAGTTTCCCCTGACGGCCTATCCTGTCTTCCTGGGGGACATCCCTGTTTCCCAGGAAGATGTACAGGGAGCCGTTCCCCGGCCGGATGCGCCGCCCGTGCTGGAGGACGTATTCCAGATCGTCCGAGCGGATGCCCCGCTGGGCCATCCGCACACGGGCGTGCGCGGTCAGGTTCCCGTTCACCTCCTCGCTCGTTTTTTCAGGTTCTCAGCCAACCGCGAAGATATTATAGCAGAAAGCAAGACTCCTGTCAAGAGTTAGAATGTACCAAATTGATGTCAATAACAAAACGGAATACAATCTTGACAATATCAAGCACGGGAGGTATGATAGAGGTAAACAGCCAAGG
>JBDOIE010000109.1:0-6028 GCA_041082245.1 Chloroflexia bacterium | reverse complement strand
CAGGAGGATCATGCCAGGCCTCCAGGTACTGTAAGACCCTACCGCCTACCGGACAGTCACCAACCGCCTCAGGTTGGTGCGAGCCTATCTGGAGACAGACGGCTGCCGGGAGAACAGCCCGCCGCTAGCAAACCTTTTGCCAGGTGGTGCACGTATTTCCACGCACTGCGGTCCAGCCGAAGAGCTCGCAGGACGCCTTCAGGAGCCTGGCCCTAGTAAACGCACGCCCGGCGTCAAGGACTGCCTTGGCTGCTGACGATACCCTTTGCGTCTTCCGCAGCCAAAGCCATATAGGCGATTTCCACAAGGTCAACGCAGTCTCTGAGAGAGCCGAGTCCAGGCTACGTGCCCCGTCGTAGGACGGCCAGGTAGATCTGGCCCAAGCGCAGGCTGCACAGCACCATCTCCCGGTGCACGAGCGGCGTCCAGCCGGAAACCGCTTGCACGGTTACCGCATCGCTCTCTCCTGCGGGCCCGGCCGGGATGTGGACGGTGACCCACACCGCGGTCGCCTCGCCCGGTGCAAGCGGCAGCGTGCGTGTGGGGTCGAGCGTCGTTTCCCAGAGGTTGCCGGCAAGCGAGAGCTGGTAGGCGTCCGTGTATGCTCCGGTGTTCGTCAGCGTCAGGCGGTACCGGAGCACAGCCCCTGCCGGCCCCTGGAGCGCCAGCGTTTCGGCGGCCAGCGCCACATCCAGGTCCGCAACCGCGTAGGTCGTCCCTTGCGCCTCGGCCGAAACATCCGGTGCGGCCTGCGAGGTCGCCCGGATGGTGAGCACGTCGCTCAGCAACACCGTGGGCGTAAGCAGCAGGTGCGGGATCTCCACCCGTACGCGCACCGGCGCTGTCTCCAGGGGCTGGAGGGGCCCGACGACCGGGTCCAGGAGCAGCGCCGGCCACGCACCAGGGGTGAGCGTCAGCGTGTACCCATCCGCCTGTGTCCCGAGGTTCGCTAGCGTGAAGGTATGGGTCACGATTTCCCCAGGTGCACCCGCTGCCTCGCTCGGCGTGAGGGCGACCTGGTATCCTGGGCATCCCTCGAGGAAGGCGAGCGTCCGCGACATCACCTCGACGCGGTCAGGGGCGTTGTCGATCGCCTCGTAGCCGAAAGAGAAATAGACCACGCGGTAGGTCTCGTCCTGATAGGCTACGCCGCCGTACAGGTGAGGGCTGGGGTAATCGAGGACCGCTACTGCCCCGCCCGTCGGTGAGATGTCGCTCGGGTAGGCCTGGTTGCTCGCCCCGTCGCCGCCCTGGATGTACAGATCCACCCCGTTGAGGTATCCCAGGCCGGTCAGGGAGTAGTTGTTCGTATCGTCGGAGTCGTATACCGCGTGCAAGTAGTTCGTGTAAAAGGGGGTGCTGCCGATATCGTACCCGATGTCCTGCCCAGAGAGGAAAAGCCTTCCCCCGCCGTCCAGATAGGCCGCCAGCGCGGCCTGATCGGCTGCCGTCAGGGTCGAGTTGTAATCGTCACCCGTGAGCCAGATCACGCGGCCGTAGGAGGCCAGGGTATTCGCATCCGGGCTTCCCTGGGCAGCCACGTCCCACAGGTCATACGCCTCCCCAAGGGCATCCAGCGCGGCGGCGTAGTAGCTTTCGTACGACTCGCCCAGGTCGTCATCCACCAGCAGCGTGCAGGGGGTGCGCTCGAGCGCGAAATCCTCCACGAGGTCCCCCGTGACCGTGATCACCCGCTCCTGCGGCCGGTGTTGGGGGGCCGACACGCGCATCGTGTATACCCCTTCACACAGGCCGGCCTCGTAGTGCCCGGTCGCGGGGTCCGTCTCCACGGTCACCGGCGTATCCAGGAACGTCACGGTCGCCGCCAGCGGCCGGCCGGTCCCTGCCTCCGTTACCGTGCCCCGCACTGTCCAGGCAGGTGCCGGCGCCAGGGCAAAGTCCTGCCAGACCACACCGTCTGCTGGGACAGCCACCGAAGCCGAGGCCGAAAGGTAACAGTACGCTGAGGCGGTGAGGGTATAGCTCCCGGGGAGGAGCAGTCGGTGGTAATCGCCGACCTCCGGGTCCGTACGCACCGGTTTGCCGATCTGGGCGACATCGATTGTGGCGTCCAGCGGGGCACCGGTGGCCGCATCGGTCACCCGCCCGCGGGCTCCCCTCAGGATGCGCTCCATCCACCAGAGCATGGCCTCGCGGTTGGCATCCCAGTAAGTGTCCATCTGTTCGTAGGGGGGCATCTTGTTGCTGCTGACCTCGATCGTCACGTGGTGCTCGCTTCCCCAGTGGTAGGCCCAGTCCTGCAGGCCGCCCCAGATCTGGTACCATTCCCAGCCCCGGGTCACGCCGCTGGGAAAACCGCCGTTCCAGATCATCGGGTTGCGCACGGCATAGCCCACGGAGAAATCGTAGAAGACGGCGTCGTCGGGGGCGTAATCCGGCACGACCGGCGCGCCGGGCGGCGCCACGGCATCCCACGGAAAGTTGACCACCAGCGCGCCCCCGTGGTAGTTGGCCCCCATCACGAAACGATGGCCATGCCCCCAGACCATCGCCGCTTGCGTCTCCGGTTCTCGCCCCGTCGGGTCGTCCATCGGATCCGTAAAGCGATCGGGATAGTCGCGGTTCAGGTCCACGCCGTGGGCGTTGTAGCGGCTTCCGGCCACGTACCCGTCGGGGTTGTAGATCGGCAGGAGCCAGATCTCGGCCTCGTCGACCAGGGTGGTGAGCCGGGGGTCGCTCCCGTAGCCGCTCGTCAGGAGTTCCGCCAGCCGGATGGTCATCTCGATGCCGACGGTCTCGTCGCCGTGCATGTTCGCTAGATAGCGAAACTCGGGTTCGTCCTCCTCCTGGTCGGGGTTGTCGCTGATCTTCAGCACCCAGAGCGCGCGCCCCTGTACCGACTGCCCGATCGAGAACATCCGTACGATGGAGGGGTAGGTATTGGCGATCCCTTGCATCCGGGCGACGAACTGCTCGTAGGTCGGCCACGCGTTCGGCGCGCCCGACCCCGGCCCGTAGGCGCGGTGTGCCCGCAAGCCCGTGTTCGGGATCGGCTCCACCGTCAGGCCAGCCGTCTGCAGGCGCTCAGCGTCCTTCGGGCTCACGAGCAGTTCGACGCGCAGGGGCGTGAACGGCCCGCTGGGTGGCGGGAGAGGCCGGCCGGGGAGGAGCGGCCGCACGGAGTCGATCTCCACCCCCGTGCGCAGGACGGCCAGCCAATCTTCGGGCGTCCAGCATACCACCGCCGCCGGGTACCGGTCGGAAAACGGGTATGGCTCGGGCGGGAGAGGCTGGTACACCTGCGGGCCTGCCCAGGCGGGGACGGACAGAAGCACCAAGAGGATCAACAAACCGGGGATCGCTTTCCGGGCCATCGGCACGTTCCTTTCGCGATGCCTGAACGCTGCCCGGACGTGCAAGGGCCTTCCGTTCAGGCTTTGCCTGCAGCCGCGCGCGCCGCCAGTTCCCCTGCCAAACGAAGGTCCTCGGGGGGTCGCTCGGCCGGCGCAAGTTGCCAGTGTACCTGATGCTTTCGGGCTTCCTCCAGGAGCACTTCCCAAAGGGCTCGGTGGGCGACCGGCTTCCCTTCCTTCGTCCGCCAGGCGCGCGCCTGCCAGCCGGGGACCCAGCGCGACGCCCCCTCGATCAGGTAGGATGCATCGGAGACCACGGTAACCCGGGAGGGCGTCGAAAGTGCGCGCAGCGCTTCGATCGCCCCGCGCAGGAGCAGTGCGTTGGCGTGGGACCCTTCCTCGGCGCCGCTCAGCTGCAGCCGTGAGTCTCCCCGCCGGACGACCGCGCCCCAGCCCATATGCCCCGCCGGAGTGGGACCGCATACCTTGATCGAGACCGTGGCTTCGGGCAGGTGTGTCGCCGTCGGCGACGCCGGGTCCATGGCGGGCTCCGGGGAGCCCAACCGGCGACGCGCCTCCGTCGCCAGGGCATCGGCCCGCTCGTTAAGGGGATCGCCCGAATGCCCGCGAAGCCAGTGCCACCGCACCTCGTGGCACTGCACCAGCCTGCTCAGGAGCTGCCACAGGTCCTGGTTCTTGACGGGCGTCCGCGCCTTTGTCTCCCAGCCCCTGGCAGCCCAGCGAGGTAGCCATTCCTCGACGCCGCGCCGCAGATAGGTGGAATCGGTGTAGAGGTCGATGCGGCATCGGCCCAGAAGCCGTTCCAGGAGCGCCAGAGCCGCGACCGCGGCCTGCAGCTCCATGCGGTTGTTCGTCGTCTGCGGGTCGTTTCCCGCAAGCACCCATTCCCGCCCTTCCCAGCGGAGGATCGCAGCCCATCCTCCTGGGCCCGGGTTGGGCTCACATCCCCCGTCCGTATGCACCTGAACCTGAGGGGGAACGTGTTCCGCGGGGACCTCGAAGAGCGGGTACGACATCGATCGCCTGTCCTTCAGGCCAGTGGGCGCTCAAAGACCCACATTTCTCCGCGCCAATCCGAAAGGAAGCGGTAGCCGGCCGCGGCCGCTGCGCGATGGAGGCGGGTTGCATCCAGTGGGAGGAACAGACGCACCTGTGCGCCTTCGGTCGGCTCCTCCTGGTGCGCCAGGGCGGCCAGCAGCGCGGTGCAGGCGCGCGTGCATCCTTCGATCAGGCCCACCTCGAACAACCCGGGCCGGCGGCGGTGGGGGCAAAGGATGGCCACGGCACGCAACCGGCCCTTTTCCTGCCATCCCCAGACCTCGCCCTGCTCGAGGTGACGTTGCAATCGCTCTTCGTTCCAGCTCGACCAGACGCCCCCGCCCCAGGAGTAGAGGCCGCTGCTTGCTGCGAGGAACGAAGAACCGGCGAGAAAGGCGCGTATCTCCGGGAGCGCCTGGACGCCCAGCGGCCGTGCGGCTTCCGGGCGCGGGCCGGCCTCGACAGCGCGTACCCGCCGGCGGAGCCGCGTGGCCAGGCGGAACCCCAAATGCGCGCACATCCGATGCACCGGATAGTTGTCGTATGCGGTCGTGAGACGCGCGACCCGGGCACCGCGCGCCGCCACCGCCTCGACGAGCGCCTGGAAGAGGGTGGTCGCGATGCCCCGTTGCCGGTAGTCCGGGGAAACCCGCATCCCTTCGAGCCATGCCTCGCCGGGGAGATAGAACGCACCCCGCACGACCGCGACTGGAACGTCCTCGACGGTCGCGACCAGGAGGACGCCCCGAGGGTCGGCCAGCCACTCGTCCCATACCTGCGGGATATAGTCGTGGCCATCGTCGATGCGGGAGCAAAAGTCGACCACCGCGTCCCGATCCTCCGGACGCGCCAAGCGCACCTGGATATCCACGGCTTCCACCTCCTAGACGCTTCGGCATTGCGCACCCATCTTACCAGCAGTCGGTGGTGTATGCAAATGAAGTTTGGCCTTTTGCGGAAGGGACTTGCAAGAGGGACGCCAATCCAGTATGGTGAGTTCACCAAAAACAGCACCCACGGGAGGCGTCCCGTGCGTCAGTATACCGCAGAAGTGCAAGAGATGCCAGTACTGCTGGCGGAGTTGTGGAAGCTGATTGCCCGGGCTCAGCAGGCCTTTAGGCAGGAGCGCGTCTTTCGCCGCGTGGTGGCGCTGTTTTTCGGCGAATTGTTCGCGCTGGGGCGGCACACGATCACCCAATTGCTGCGCACCCTGGGGGCCACCGACCAGGACTGGAGCGCCTGGTACCGCCTCTTCGGCCGCCCCCGGTTTGTGGAAGCGGTGGTCGCCGGCCTGTTGCTGTGGGAAACGATGCGCGAGGTGGCCGCGCCAGAGCCGTATGGGACGATCGTGGACGGGGTACGGATTCCCCGTAGCGGAAGGCGTGTCGCCGGCAGCAGTTGGTGGCCGGGGCAGAACAGCGCCTCATTCGACCCAGGTCTGGTTCGGGGGCAACGGTTCCTGGGGATCTCCTGGCTGACACCGGCGGAGGCCGGCTTTTGCCGGGCGGTACCCCTGCGCTGGTGGCCGGCGCCGACGGAGAAAGCGGTCCCCTGCGTTGCCAGGGTCCAGAGTGAATGGCAGGCAGGGCTGGAGGCCTGGAAATGGGTGCCGCAGGAGATGGATACCCACGGCCCCGGGAGCAACTGCTGGTCGG
>JBDOIE010000108.1:0-28652 GCA_041082245.1 Chloroflexia bacterium | reverse complement strand
CCTTGGGCCAGCGCGGCCGGAACCATACTGCCCAGGATGGCGAGGAGCAGCATGGCTGTAAACCAGGCTTTTCGGTACATACCACACGCTCCTTATCTCGCAATGCCTAGGTGTCTGCCGAGCAAAGAGCGGGGGGGACAGCCCCGGTTCCTCCTCGAGGACCTCGGCCGTACGGCTGCACTGCTTCGCGGTCCGTTCCTCCTTTCTGGCTGCGAGGACGCAACCGCTTTCTGCCCTGGGGCCGCCGGTGCGGACGGGCATTGTAGGGAAAAGCGAGAGCCCGCACACCAGACGGGCAACGGTTGTTGCGGGTATCGGGGCATCGAAGTTCCGGGTCGGAGTGCGTGTTGCGTTTTCAGTATATCATGCCGGGCTTCAGAATGTCAATACCAGTCTTGCCCTTTTTGGCCACCATTTGATAAGGCACCAGGCGGGATCCCGCTCCCAGCCATCTCGTAGGCCAGCGCGGGATGTCCTATGGCAGAAACCGCTTGATCCCCTTTGAGGCCGTGCCATAACGCTCTGTTCAGAGCTCCCGAATCCCCGACGCTCCGCAAGCCCGCGGCACGAAGCACCCCTGTCCCCGCCGGCCCACAAACTGCCCATCTCGTACAACCACCTCCCCCCGCAGCACCACAACACGCGGGTATCCTCGCACCGACCAGCCCTCGTAGGGGCAGTAGTCGACCCGCTGGTGCAACCCGCTGGCGGATAAGGTGATCTCCTGCTGAGGATCCCAGATCACCAGGTCCGCATCCGCACCGACCGCGATGTTCCCTTTTCGCGGGGCCAGCCCGAAGAGGCGGGCAGGGGTCGTAGCCGTGAGGGACACGAACTGCTCCGGGGACAGCCTCCCTTTGCCCACGCCCTCGCTCCAGAGCAGCGTAAGCCGTGTCTCGATCCCCGGCATGCCGCTGGGGATGAGGGTGAAATCCTCCCTGCCGTGGTCCTTCTGGCCCCGGTAGTTCCAGGGGCAATGGTCGGTGGAGACGACGTCGATCTCGCCGTGCACGAGCGCGTTCCACAGGGCATCCCGGTCGGCCGGCCGGCGGAGCGGCGGAGTGACCACGTATTTCGCCCCCTCGAATCCCGGCGCGGCATACCGTTCTTCGGTCAGGAGCAGGTACTGGGGGCAGGTTTCCGCGAACACCGTCTGCCCCCGTTCCCGGGCGCGCCGGATCTCCTCCAGCGCCCGAGCGCTGCTCACGTGGGCGATGTACACCGGGCACCCGACTGCTTCGGCAAGTGTCAGCACATGTGCGATACCCTCGGCCTCGGCTGCGGCCGGCCGCGCCCGGGCGTGGTAGCGAGGCTCCCACTTCCCCTGTGCGCGCAGCCGCTCCGTACAGTGTTCCACGAGGGCCCGGTTTTCTCCGTGCACCATGGGCAGCAGCCCCTCTTCGGCGCACAGTTCCAGAAGCTGGAGGATCTCCCGGTCTTCCAGGTAGAGGGCCCTGTAGACGGTGTAGATCTTCAGGCTCGTATACCCTTCCCCGGCCAGCCTCCGAATGGCCTGAGGTGTGCCTCCTGCCAGGTCGGTGACCGCGAGATGCAACCCATAGTCGACGGCCACCTGCCCGTCGGCTTCTGCCCTGCGGAGGGCCACCGCTTCCTCGATGCGCTGCCCGCGCGCCTGGGTGGCAAAGTCCAGCACCGTCGTCGTGCCCCCGCACGCCGCCGCGACGGTCCCGCTGAAAAAGTCGTCGCTTGTGGCCGTATCTCCCACGGACATTTGCAGGTGCACATGGACATCCACCGCTCCCGGGAGCACATAGCATCCCCCGGCCTCCAGTATCTCCGCGCCAACCGGTTCCTCGGGGAAACGGCCGATCCCTGCGATCTTCCCTTCGCGGCACAGGAGATCGGCCCCGAAGCATCCAGCCGGGGTGACAAGCGTACCGTTTCGCACGAGGAGGTCGGCCATACCCCCGCTCCCTGCACGCGGTGGCTCAGGTATCGAAGATGATCTGCACGTTCCACAGCCCGGCGGGTGTCTCCTGGACGCGCAGGTTGTGATAGGTGGCGGCCTTGATCCCGGTACGCCAGCGGTGGCGGCTCGGGTCGTACGGTTCGCCCCGGACGTGGGCGCGCAGCGCGTGGTCCTGGAGCTCCACGATCTCGAAGCGGCACGGTAGAAAGCGTTCAACTTCGATCGCGTAGAGCAAGTTTCCCAGCCAGTCGATCAGGAGCTCCTCGCGGTCGTGTCCTCGGGCGACGATCTCTCGCTCTTCCCTTGGCTGCACCGCTTCCAGGTCGAAATAGAGGGAGCACATCCCCTCTGCCGCCAGAGCATACAGCTGCGGCAGGCTATGCGCCCAGACCTCGAGCCCCAGGTCGGCCGTGTGTTCGAGCGGTCGGTAGAAAGGCACCTGTATTACCCGTTCCTGGCCGCTCACGGCAACCGGCTCCTATTCTTCCCTTTCGGGACGCCGCCGGAAGAAGCGGGGGACGAACATATGCATAATCTGCTCCCCCATCCCTTCGATCTCGGGCATCGTGGCGCTTCCCGCCTCGCCTTCCCGCTCGTCCCGGCGTTCCACCCAGTCGCGGCGCGCGGCGCGGGCCCGCTCGAACATCTCCAGGATCTCGTCCGCGGTGGCCGTTTCGTCGGCGATCGATGCCCGCAGCCCCTGGAGCGAGGCGATGACCCGGTCGAGCCAGCTGAGCACCGCCTGGCGGTTCGTGAGGCAGGCATCATGGACCTCTGCCGCAGGGAAGGACACCGGCCAGCTGAAGTGGCGAAAGGATGGATCGGCCAGGAGTTTCAACTCGCGCCACGAGGGACTCGAAGCGATCGTCTCCAGGAGCACGGCGGCCACCAGGTGTGGCACATGGCTGATGCCGGCAAGCAGGCCGTCATGTTCGGCGGCGTCGAGGAAGTAGGGGCTGGCTCCGATCAGCCGCACCATGCCGCTCACGGTATTGATCGCACGCTCGGAGGCGTTCTCGCTCGGGATCAAACAGTAGATCGCGTCCTGGAACAGCTCCGCAGTCGCTCCGCGAACGCCGGCCGACCAGTCGAGTTCGTGCTGCGGGGCAAAGATCGGATGGCCTCCGACAAAGTGCACTTCCGGCGGCAGGTACTGTGCCGCCCAGCGCAGCACCTGGGCCTTGCTGCTGGCGGTATCCGTTACCACACACCCGGCTGGCAGCAGTGGCGCCAACGATTGCAGCGTAGCTCCCACCGCGCGGGCTGGAGCCGCGACCACAACCAGGTCTGCGTCCGCGACCGCCTCTTCCAGGCTGTCCGTGCTGTGCTGAACCACGCCACGCTGCCGAGCTTCCCGCAACACCCGCGCATCTTCATCGTAGCCGGTGATCCGCAGTCCTTCCCCTTTCACCTCACCGCGGGCTTGCGCGCTCTGGAGCGCCAAGCCAAGGGAACCACCGATTGTGCCCAACCCAACGATCGCTACATGGACCATACCGTATTCCTCCGCCCGCGTTTTATTTCATCTTAGCATGAAGCGGTCATCGGGTCAAGCCCGTTGACACCGTCGTTGCTTTGAAGTAGAATGACAATCGTCCGGAGCAGGGAGCAGCAGGGTTTTCTGCGCACGCAGGTGTGATGGAGGTGAAATCGATGGAAAGCCCCCAGGAACCTCCGCACCCCTTCCGTGTCCTCGTGATCGACGACGAACCCCCGATCCTGAGCCAGGTTCGCCACATCCTCGAAAAGCAAGGGTACGAGATCCTCGAAGCGGCAAGCGGCCGGGCGGGCACCACGCTCTTCCAGCAAGAGTCGCCGGACCTCGTGATCGTCGACCTGGAGCTGAGCGACGCGAACGGGCTGGAGCTCCTCGCCCAAATGAAACGGGAACGCCCCTACCTGCCGGTCGTGGCGCTGTCAGCAGCTTCCGAGGTCAGTGTGATTGCGGCGATGCGCCAGGGGGCCGACGACTACCTCAGCAAGCCAATCGTGCCGGAGGAACTGATCGAGCGGGTGGCCCACAACCTGGAAAAGGGGCGTCAGGCGCGTGTGCAGGCGGGGTGGCTGGAACAACTGCAGCGCGATCTGGCCGCCCTGGCCTCGATGCGGGAGGTGGCGCGGGCCGCCGGGCGGGCGGTCGACCTCTACCAGCTCCTGCAGCGTAGCCTGGACCAGACCCTGCGCGCCATGCGGTTCGACGCCGGCATCCTCTTCATGGCCGATGATTCCGAGCTGATCCCGCTTGTGCACCGCGGGTTGCCGCAGGCGATTGCCGGCACGCTTGCCCGCCGCCGGCTGAGCTGGGACGATCCGGAGCTACGCCCGTTCCAGCGTGTGACCGGAGCGATCCTGACCGCGGGCCAGAGCGAGCACGGGGGGCCGCTCAGCCTCTCCCAGAGCTATCGCTTCAGCGCGGTTGTGCCCCTGTGGCACCAGGGGCGCCGCTGGGGGCTGCTTGAGGTGGCCTCCGAGGCGCGCCGCGCGGATCCGGACCGTGACCTGGAGCTCCTGGGCACTGTAGGCCAACAGTTCGCCCTTACCCTGGCGAACCTTCGCTGGCACGAGGCGGCCCAGCTGCGCCTGCGCAAGCTGGCGGTGCTGAACGAGGCGAGCCTCGCTTTGACCTCGGACGCCGATCTGGAGCAGGTGCTCGCGACCGTGATGATGCGGGTAAACGATGTAGTGGGCGTGGAAGCCGGCTTCTTGCTTCTGGCGGAGGAAGAGAGCGGAGAGCTCGTGTTCCGCCTGCTCCTGGGAGGGAATACGGCCGACCTCCCCACCCGTCGCGTTCCGCCCGGGAAAGGGATCGCCGGCTGGGTGCACGCGCAGGGGCGTTCCCTCCTGGTCCCCGATGTCCGTCAGGACCCGAGGTTTGACCCGGAAATCGACTCATATGCCGGGGTGCGCACGCGCTCCGTTCTGTGCGCGCCGCTCCTCCTCCGAGGCTCATCGATCGGGGTGATCGAGCTCGTGAACAAGATCGGAGGCGAGTTCGCCGAGGACGATCTGCGTCTGCTCGAGTCGATCGCGGCGCTCATCGCCACAGGCATCGAACACACGCGCCTGCAAGCGTTCGCCCTGATCGATCCGCGGACAGGGCTGCCCGGCCCACAGTTCGTCATGCGCGCTCTGGAGCAAGAGATCGCCCGGTGTCAGCGCTACGATCGGCAAGGCAGCGTGCTCCTGCTCGGGGTGGATCCCGCTTTCCCCATGGGTGACACCCAGTGGCAGAATCTCGGCGCTCTCCTGAAACGGGTCGTCCGGCAGGCGGACCTTCCGGGCTCTTACCGCCCCGGCATCGTGGCCACGATCCTTCCGGAGACGGATGAGGAGGGAGCACGCGTACTGGCCGGCCGCCTGATCGAAGAGATCCGTCGCACCGGCCTTGAGGGACCGGACGGGGTTCCCCTTGCCGACCGGGTACGCTGTGCCTGGGTGAACTTTCGCGGCGATGTTCGCGATCCGCAATCTCTTCTGAGCAAAGCTGAGGAAGCGCTTGTGCAGGCCTGGCGGGCGGAAGCCTAGGCATCTTCGGTACGGTGGAATCGGATCAGGAGGTGAACGATGTTCTGTCCGTGGTGCGGTACCAACAACCCTGAAGGCGCCGCAGTCTGCCAGAATTGTGGCCGCGCGCTCAGTCCGCAAGGAACAACCCCGGTTGTCCCGGCCCAGCCGGCGCAGGCGGTTCCCCAGGGCTTTTTCGCGAGGCTCTTCGATTTTTCCTTCCGGGGCTTCATCACACCGACGATCGTCGCGATCCTGTACGGCATCCTGATCGCCGTGGCTGGCCTGGGGACGCTTTTCCTCATCATCTCCGCGTTTCAGGTCAGGGCCTGGGTAGGCATCCTCGCACTCATCCTTTCCCCGATTTACTTCTTCCTGCTCGTGATCTTTGCCCGGCTCTACCTGGAGCTCGTGGTCGTCCTCTTCCGCATCGCGCAGGATGTGGGGGAGATCGCCCGGCGCAAGTAGGCGGGCAACACGGCGTGGCGCCCTGTTCCCTTGGCTGCAATCGGAACGCCTGTGAGACGGCCCCCTGTGCGGGGGGCGTCTGATTTCTACGATGCCAGGTCTGCAGCCGCCGGGATGCCCGGGATGGAACGGGCGGCGCGTACCCCACGCACGATCGCTTCGGCGACCACAGTTGCGGCATACGCCCCGACCAGCGAGACGTCGGCCTGCACCTTGCCGGTCGATAGGACAAAAAGGGTGTCCCCGTCAAAAAGCGTGTGGGCCGGGCGGACGGCGCGGGCGATACCGTCGTGCGCCATCTCGGCGACAAAGTTGGCCTGCGCAGGGTCGAGCGCGGCATTCGTCGCCACTACGCCGATCACCGTGTGGGTGAAGGAGAGGAGCGTGCGGCCGATGTAGCTCCGCATAAGTTGCTGGGTATCGGCAAATCCGCGGCCGACGGGCTTGCGGGTGCCCGCGATGATCTGGCCTGTAGCGGGATCGATCACATCGCCCAGGCAGTTTACCGCGACCAGCGCTCCGACACATATCCCGCCGCCGAGAGCGGCGCTGGCCGTTCCCAGGCCTCCCTTGGTGCACCGTTGCATCCCGAGCAGTTTTCCCACCGTGGCACCGGTCCCGGCGCCCACGTTTCCTTCGGGTACCGGGCCGTCGTGGGCTGCCCGGCAAGCGGCATACCCCATTTCGGCGTCCGGATAGGCGGCAGGGTCACCAACCGCCAGGTCGAAAAGGATCGCCGCGGGAACGATCGGCACGCGCGCCACACCGGTCTCGTACCCGATCCCGCGTTCCCGGAGGTAGCGTACGACCCCTTCTGCTGCAGCCAACCCGAAGGCGCTTCCGCCGGAAAGGAGCACGGCGTGTGCCTGGGTAACGAGCGGATGGGCCGGCCGGCAAAGGTCGGTTTCCCGTGTCCCCGGGGCACCGCCCCGCACGGCGACACCCACCGTCGCACCCTGCTCGCAGAGCACCACCGTGCACCCGGTCCATGCCCGCTCGTCGGTGGCGTGCCCGACCCGGATGCCCGGAACATCGGTGATCCCACCTGTACGTTCCTGGCCCGTGCTCATCGGCCGCCCCCGGATTCGGGCTCGAAGGGCTCTTCGTGGATCTCGTTCCCCTCTTCGATCAGCTGCGTGATACGCAGCTCGGTACGATCGAGGAGCGCCTGGCAATGGCGCGCCAGGTCGATCCCGCGTTCGTAGAGTGCGAGCGCTTCTTCCAGCGGCAGCGCTTCTTCCTCCAGGCGGCGCACGACCTCTTCCAGCCGGTTGTAGGCCTCTTCGAACGAAAGGTCCGTTTCGGCCTGTGATCGATCCATGGGCGGTTCCTCCCACTGCTCAGAGCACACCGGCCTCGAACGAGCCGTCCCTTACCCGCACGTCCAGCCGGTCCCCGCGTTCTACCTGCGCCGGGCTCACAACCAGCACCCCGTCGGATCGGCGATGTACGATCGCGTACCCGCGCCGGAGCGTGGCCCTGGGGTCGAGCGCCGCCAAACGCGCCGAGAGGCCATCCAGCCGTTCCCGCGCAAGCCCCAGTTGGTAACGGATCTGCCGGGTACCCCGCTCTGCCAGCTCATCGACGCGCTGACGGCGCTGCACGATCAGGTTCCGCGGCGAAAGGCGCTGAAGATGGTGTTGTTGCGTTTGCAGGGCCTGCCGCGCCGCATCCAGGCGTCGCCTGAGGGCCCGGTACAACTGTCTACGCCGCTGGGCGAGCGTCTGGAGGAGCTCGGCGGCATCGGGGACCGCGATCTCTGCCGCCGCCGAAGGGGTAGGCGCACGAACGTCGGCGGCAAAGTCGGCGATGGTAAAGTCCGTCTCGTGGCCTACACCGCTGATCACCGGCACCGGCGAGGCACAGATCGCGCGGGCGACGATCTCTTCGTTGAAGGGCCACAGATCCTCCAGCGAACCGCCGCCTCGCGCGACGATGATCAGGTCCACCGGGAGCCGGTACAAACGCTCCAGCGCGGCCACGATCATCGGAGCGGCTTCTTTCCCCTGCACGAGGGTCGGCGAAAGGATCACGCGCACCGGCGGGAAGCGGCGCTTCAGGATATGGAGGATATCCCGGATGACGGCCCCGGTGGGGGAAGTGACCACGCCGATGCAGCGTGGAAAGCGAGGCAGCGGCCGTTTCCGTTCCGGCGCAAAGAGTCCCTCCGCTTCCAGCGCGGCCTTCAGTTCCTGGAAGCGGAGGTACAGCAAGCCCAGACCGAGCGAGCGGATCGTGTCCGCATACAGCTGCAGTTTTCCGCCCGCTTCGTAAAAAGAGACCCGCCCGTGCACGAGCACCGCCTCGCCGTCCGCGGGCAGGCTTTCCAGGCGGCTCGCATAGCTCCGGAAAAGGACACACGACACCTGGGCCTCGGCCTCTTTCAGGGTGAAGTAGATGTGCCCGGCCGAGGAACGGGTGACGTTGGAGATTTCGCCTTCCACCCAGAGGTCCGCCAGGCGCTCATCGCTCTCCAGAAGATCCCGGAGGTAGGCAGTCAGCTCGCGGACCGTCAGGATCAGCGGCATCTCAGCTCGCCCGTTCCAGGTACTCTCCGGTGCGCGTATCCACTTTGACCAGGTCGCCTTCGTTGATGAAGAGGGGAACGTTGATCACGAGCCCCGTTTCCAGCGTGACAGGTTTGGTGGCGCCGGCAGCCGTATCGCCGCGTACGCCCACCTCCGCGTGGGCTACGCGCAGCACCACCGCGGGCGGCAGCTCGACGTCGATGATCTCGCCCTCGTAGGTCACGAGTTCGACCGAGTCCCCCTCGCGCAAGTAATAGATGGCATCCCCGAGCACCTCAGCGGGGACGGCCGGCTGCTCGTAGGTTTCGGTGTCCATAAAGTAGTAGGTCGAACCGTCGTTGTACAGGTACTGCACCACCCGGCGGTCCAGGAACGCTTGCTCGAACTTCATCCCGGCCATAAAGGTGCGTTCGGTGATCGTTCCGGTGCGCAGGTTGCGCAGCGTCAGGCGCACGTTCGCGGTCCCTCTACCCCGCTTGTTGTGCTCGTAATCGATGATCTTGCACAGTTCTCCATCGACGATAATCGTGAGCCCTTTGCGCAGCTCACCTGTGTCCAGTACCGGCATGGCCTCCACCTCCATATCGTTTCTCAGACGGCTACCAGCGGTTCTTTGGTCGAGCGTGTCAGCACCTCAGTGCCGTCTTCGTGTACCACGACCACATCCTCGATGCGCACCCCGCCCCAACCGGGGATGTAGACACCGGGCTCCACGGTGACCGTGCATCCGGCGGGGAGCGGGTCCTGCGAGCGCGGGCTCAGCTGGGGCATCTCGTGCGTCGCCAGGCCGATGCTATGGCCGAGCCCGTGCCCGAACTGTTCTCCGTAGCCGGCCGCGGCGATCATCTCGCGCGCCAGGCCGTCCGCTTCGCAGGACGGCATACCTGCACGTATGCCGCCTTCCGCCCGTTCCTGGGCCGCCCGCACCAGGCGATAGATCTCCCAGAAGCGGCCGTCGGCTTCCCCCAGGCAGATGGTGCGGGTCATATCCGCCTGATACCCCTCGTAGACGGCGCCCATATCGATCACGATCGGTTCCCCACGCTGCAGGGGTCGATCCCCGGCGCGATGGTGGGGCATCGCACCGTTGGGACCCGAGGCGACGATGATCGGGAAAGCGAGCGCTTCGGCCCCGTTCTCGCGCATCGTTTTCTCGAGCTCCCAGGCGGCCTCGCGCTCGGTAACGCCGGGACGTACCCACTCCAGGAAGTGGACAAACGCCTCGTCGGTGATCCGCACCGCCTCACGCAGGAGCGCGAGTTCTCCGGGCTCTTTTACCGCGCGCAGGCTTTCCACCAGATTCTCGACGCCTTCCAGGTCGATCCCTGCCTCTGCGAAGAGCGGGCGCAGCTTCTCGTACTGCGCGACGGTCACATGGGCGCTCTCGAAGCCCCAGCGCCTGCCCCCGATCTGCTTCAGGAGCGGCGGCAGGTCCTCTTCCGAGCGGTTCTTGGCCGGCACGACCTCCAGCCCGGGGGACTGCCGGGCCGCCTGCTCGACATAACGAAAATCCACCAGCAGGAGGGCACGTTCCGGGCTTACGACGACCGTGCCGGCAGAACCCGTAAACCCGGTGAGGTACCGCCGGTTCTCCGGCTGGGTGACGAGCAGCGCGTCCAGCTCTCTCTCGCGAAGGAGCGCGCGCAACCGTTCGAGCCTTCCGTTCACGGATACCTCCTTGTTTGCTGAGCCGCCTGCGGCTATCGTGCATTCTACTACAACCCCCCGGCCGCCGCAAACGGAGCCCGGTTTACGGGCACGGCTTTCTGGCAATCTAACGCTCAAACGGCTCTTGCGCTGTCGGAACCCTGAGGTAGGTAGGGCAACTCCAGAGGAGTTGCCCTACTTTGCCGGCTGGGCCGGGGCCGTTGTATGCTTTCGAGGTGAGCCTGTGCAAGATGATTGGAAAAAGCGCTGGTTTACAAGGCTGAGGCCTTGTGCTACAATGGCCCCCGACCTGATCCTTCGGAGGAGACGATGACGCGGGACATCCTCGTTGTGGTGGCCCAGATCGTGCTCCTGATCCTGTTCGGGGCCCTGCTCAAGCGCATGCAGATCCTGCGCAACGAGCACGCAGCCCTCCTCAACAGCCTGGTAACGAACCTGACGCTGCCAGCGACCGTTTTCCTGGCGGTACGGAACATCCAGCGGGAGAGCTGGGGGGAGCTCGTCAAGGTGCCGTTGATCGCCTATCTGGTCATCGGCGCCTGTGGGGTGCTGGCCTTTTTCGCTGCGCGGTGGTTGCGCCTGGAGCGGCGAACGGCCGGCGCCTTCATCATCACCGCCATGCTGGGCTCGACCGCTTTCCTGGGCTATCCACTGGTGCGAGGGCTCTTCGGGGAAAAGTCGCAGGGGTATGCGGCAGCAGTCTTCTACAGCGAGGTGGGCACCCTGATCCCGATCCTGACCGTGGCGGTCGTGATCGCCTCACACTACGGGGAGGGCGAGCGCTTCTCCTGGCGGAACCTGCTTGCGGTGCTCAAGTTCGGGCCGTTCGTCGCCTTTCTCATCGGCCTCCTCTTTCTGAACGACCCGGTGCCGGAAGTCCTGCTGGGGATGCTTCGCCTGCTCTCCCAGGCGACCGTGCCGCTGATCATGCTGTCGCTCGGGATCACGATCTCCTGGGGCGATTTCTTCGGGCGCCATGTCCGCGGGGTGCTGGCGACGAGCACGATCAAACTGCTCATCGCGCCGCTCCTCGCACTCGTGTTGACCGGGCTTCTGGGCCTCAATGGTGAAATCCGCTCGGTGACCATCCTGATGTCCGCCCTCCCTTCCCTGATGCTTTGTCTCGCGTACGCGAACCAGTACCACCTGGACGTAGAGTTCGCCTCCAGCGCCCTCTTCGCCAGTTTCTTCCTGGGTGCGCTCACGCTCCCCATCGTAGCGATGCTGATCCCGCGCTGACGCTCCTCAGGGGTTCTCGTGCCGCAGGAAGGTGAGAAGGAGAGAGAACGTCAGCCCTGCGAGCAGGAAAAGGACCACGCCGGCCAGAATCCATCCCCACGGCGTCCAGCGCCCGGGGAGCATCGTGGTCACCAGGAGCGCCAGCGCGAACGCAAGGCCGGAGCAAAGGATCGCGAGCACAAGCCGGAGGACCATCCGCTCCAGGCGACGCATCGGGCGCCGCCAGCCCTCCAGCTCCACGCCGACCAGCAGGTCGTCCTGCGCCGCGCGCGCTACCAGATGCCGCAACGACTCCGGCAGGGAGGAAAGCACATCGATCCATCCCCGGCCAGCCCGCAGCAGCTGCCCGCGGTAGGTCTCCCACCCCCGCTGCTGTGCCCGCATCCGTTCCAGGGAGGCGAGCATCACTTCCGCTGCGGAAACGCGCGGTGAGATCTGCTGCCCGCACGTCTCCAGCGCCACGAGGGTGCACAGGAGGAGGCGAAACCGTTCCGGGAGCCGGATCACCCTGCGGCGGGCAAGGGCGAAGAGGTCTTCCGCCAGGGCCTGGAGCCTCACCTCTCTGGCCGGGATGCCCCGGTAGCGCTCGGCAAGATGACGTATGGCCTGAAGGGCGGTCGTCGAAATCAGGAACCGATCCAGAAAGCCGAGTGTCGCGGCCAGGGAAAGGACGGATTCGATCCGCTCTTGCTCGAGCTGTCGAAGCAGCTCGGCCACTGTGCGCCGAGCGAACGTGTCCAGGTGGCCTGCAGGAGCAAAGGAGGTGGGGGCCAATCGCCCGTCTGGAAGACGCACAGGCGCGCCGAGCGCCGGCGGAGCCGGATACACACCCACTTCGAAGATTGTCCACACCCAGAAGCGGTAATACCTCTCGGCGAGCGCCTCGGCCTCTTCGGGATAGCGCTGCGCTGCCCGGGCGAGAGGCTCTCCCGGGAGGGCAGCGTGAGTGAGCACGCGGGACGAGCTGCGGGCAGTGTCCACCTCTGGAAAGGCGAATTCCCCCTCCTGGGGTGTCTGTCGCCACCGCTCCAGGGTCCGCGCCCGCTCTGCGGCATCCGCCTCCTGGCGCACGGAGAGCGCGAACTCGCGGGTGGTTTCCGCAATGCGCCAGCGCACTCCCAGTCTTTGCTCGATCAGCTCGGCGAGGGAGAGCAGCATCGGCAGATCCTCTTCCCACTGCGCCAGCACCGAGCGATTGGGGACATGGACCCACACCTCGCGCCCGTCCGTGGTATATGCGGTGTGCACCTGCTCGAGCCACGAAACGTGCCGGGGATCCCACTCGAACCGGTCAAAGAGCACATCCACCGGCTTTCCCAGCTCTTCTTCCAGGACGGCGGCGACCTCTGTCCGCGGAATCGGCGGGCCGCATTCGGGCAGCAGGGCAAGTTCCCCGCAGAGGGCACCCGGAAGGAGGTCGACGCGCGTGCTCAGGTATCGGCCGAGCAGGACAAAGGTTGGTCCCAGCTCTTGCAGCGCGCGCCGCAGCCGGGGGCCAAGCGTGGAATAGGGGGGAAGTGGGACCGGACGCCGGAGCGGCCGGCCCACGCGCCGTGCGAAGCGCGCCAGGCCGGCGGTCTCCGCGAGCCACCCGAGCCCGTGGCGTGCAAGCACCGCTGCGATGGCCCGGAAGCGGCGCCAGTAGCGTGCGGTGCGCAACGCGGGCCACATTATCCGACCTCCGCAAGGAAGGTTTCGACCGCCTGCCGATCCGGTACTCCCTCGACTCCGGCTTCCTGCACGCTCAACGCTGCGGCGGCTGCCGCGAACCGGGCTGCCTCGAGCGGGTCTGCCCCTTCGGCGTAGCGGATCAGGAACGCCGCCGCGAACACGTCGCCCGCGCCAGTGGGATCTACCTCCCTGGCAGGAAAGGCGGGTACCTGCACCGGCCGGCCTTTCTGGAAGAGGGTCGCGCCTTCTGCCCCTTCGGTCAGCACGAGCAAGGGTGCCCGAGAGGCGTACGAGCGCACGCGGGAGCGCTGGCCGCCGACATCCTCCAGGCTCAGGAAGGCGACGGTAAAGCGGGGCAACCAGTGGGCGGCCTCCTTCCACGGCCGTGGACCGACCTGCCCGGAGGCGTCCCATCCGCGCAGCCAACCCTGGAGGCACGCGCCCACGATCGCCTGCGGGAAGCGCTCCACCCATGCCGGCGGTACTTCCTGGGCTACCGGCCCCAGCAGCACCACCGGAGGAGAGACGGAAGGAAACGCGTCGAGCAACAGCGGAACAGCGCGGGAGAGGATCTGCTGCATCCGCCGCCCTCTGCGGTAGCGGTTGCAGAACACGGTATCGTGCGGCGAAGGAAGGCTCACCACCCGTATTCCGGGGAGCGCAGGAACTTCCGAGGCGGTAGCCGTCCAGATGGTCGCCTGCCAGCCCAGGCGAACTGCCGTGACGGCTGCATAGAGGGCGGTTCCCCCGTGTCGGTACCCGCCATCCTCGAGGAGGTCGCGGGTGATGTGACCTATGGCGAGGAACTCGGAGGCACTTGCCATCCGGCAGGGTAGATGACCACTTTCCGGCTGTCCCCCTGGCCGGTGCTCTGGGTAATCACCGACGGGTTCCCCCGCAGTGCCAGGTGGATGATCCGCCGCTCGTAGGCCGGCATCGGCTCCAGGGTAATCGGCTCGTGGGTCTGGCAAACGCGCTCCGCCATGCGCACGGCGAGCTCCTGGAGGGTCGTGTTGCGGCGGCGGCGGTAGTGTTCGACATCGATGATGAGGGACGGCCAGCGCTGGATGCGGCGGCTCACCATCAGGTTGACCAGGAACTGCAGCTGTTGCAGCGTCTCCCCGCGGCGGCCGATCAACAGCCCGGAATCGCGCTCGTTGGTCGTCGTGACGTCGAGCACGCGCTGCGTCTCGCCCGGCACCACAGCGTACTCGCCGATCGTGACCTGGGCACGAAACCCCATATGACGGAGCAGCTCGGAGAGCAGTTCCTGCCCAAGCCGAAGCGGGTCTACCTCTCCTGCCGCCGTCGGGGGGAACGGACCGGCAGTTCCCTTGGGGATCACCCGCACCAGCGCTTCCTCGACTCCGGCTGCCGCATCCGGTTCTTCCAGGACTTCGATCTCTACCGCTTCGCGCGGCAACTGCAAATGCTCCAGGGCCAGACGGATCGCCTCCTCGACCGTCTGTGCCCGAATCGTTACCGCCTGTTTCATCCTCTGCCTCCTTGTTCGGACGGCAGCCGACCCATCAGCGATGGGAACGCCGTTTCTCCGGCGCTGGTGGGAGGGAAGGCGCCTCTGCGGACGTATCTGCCCCCTCAGGCGATGACGCCCCTTCCACGCGGGCTTTGCGCTCTTCCTGCAGGGCGGAGGCCCGGTCCATCATGCGCCAGAACCAGCCGGAGCGCGAACCCGCATCGGTCGGCTCCGGAGCCGGCCTGGGCTTGCGCTCCCTCTTCGGGGTTTTCCGTTCGGGCAGGAAGGGGAGCCAATCGCGCAGCGCACCCCAGCCGGAGGTATAGTACTGCTGGATCACGCTGATCAGGCTCTGCATCACCCAGTAAAGCACCGGGCCGGCGGGGAAGTTCCAGCCGATAAAGACGATCATCAGCGGCATGAACATCATCGCGTTGTTCATCGCCTGCTGCTGGGGATCGGCGTCCTTCTGGGTCATCATCCGCTGCTGTACGAGCTGGAGCACCCCGGCCAGGATAGGGAGGATGTGCCAGGGATCCGGGCTGCCCATATTCGGGAGCCACAGGAACGGCTTGTCCGCAAAAAGGCCCTTCGTGAGGCCGGCCAGAAACTGCTCGGCTGTGGGTGCCGTGCCGAGCCCGAAGGAGAGCCCGGCCCACCGGCCTACGAGGGACCCGAGGGTAGGCACCCGGCTGAGGTTCAAGATCGCATAGTAGACGCCGAAGAAGATCGGGATCTGCAGCAGGGAAGGGAGACATCCAGCGGTCGGGTTCACGCCGTGTTCCCGGTAGAGCCGCATCATCTCCTGGTTCAGTTTCTCGCGATCCTTCGCGTATTTCTTCTGCAGCTCGCGTACCTTGGGCTGGAGCTTCTGCATCTCCCGCGCAGAACGCATCTGGCTGATGCTCAGCGGGAGCATGACGATCTTGGTTGCGATGGTGAAGAGGATGATCGCCAGCCCCGCGCTGTGCGGCGGGATATCGTAGAAAAACTTGAGCGCTGCTTCGAGAGCGAGCACAAACCCGTTCCAGATGGCACCCAACGGTCGAAACCTCCTGCTGATGTTCTCGACGCCCATTCGGTTCGGGCGTTAACGCGGCAAAATGGCCCGCTATGGAACCGGATCGTACCCTCCGGGATGAAACGGATGGCAGCGAAGGATGCGTCGTACGGCCAGCCACCCCCCTTTCAGGACTCCGTATCGGGCGATGGCCTGGTAGCCGTACTCGGAGCACGAAGGGTAGAAACGGCAGGTGGACGGGAGCACCTGGGAAAGCGTGCGCTGGTAAAGCCGGATCAGCGCGAGCAACACTTTACGCATGCGCCCTATTCTCCGGCGCTTGCCAGAGGCCGGCCTGCCGCAGGAGATCCTCGACGGCGGAGCCGATCCCCCAGAAGTCAGCCGTACCGATGCCCAGCCGGGCGATGAACACAAGGTCCCACCCCGGGCGGATGCATGGGTAACGCTGCCGAACTGCCTCCCGCAGCCGACGTCGGATGCGGTTGCGCTCCGTTGCCTTCCCGAGCCGACGGCTCACCACGAAACCGCACCGGGTATACCCCAATTCGTTCGGGAGTCCCCCCAGGATTAACCACCTGTGGACCCAGCGTCCGCCACAGCGCTGGATCTCGGCAAAGCGGCTCTTTCCTCTCAGGCGAAAACGCCGATTCACGCGTTCTTTCTCGATTGCCGGCCCCGACGGTTCGGCCCAGGCGAATCCTCCGGGTACGGCCCTCCCGGATCACTTCCGTCCTCTCGGTTCGTCGCTCACGGTCAGGCGCCAGCGGCCCTTCATCTTGCGGGCTTTCAGGACCTGGCGTCCTGCCCGGGTGGCCATGCGGGCCCGAAAACCATGCTTGCGGAGACGGCGCAGAACTTTCGGTTGATAGGTCCGCTTCGGCATCGAATCCCTCAGAGTTTTTTGTTTACGGGCACAGCAACCGCGCAGGCCCGAAGGTCGTCCTTTGCAATACGTGCATTATAGCCCCATTCACCCGGAGCGTCAAATCGGGTTTGGCTGAGGCTGGGATAACCGTTGGCACACGACCTCCTCACGCTGCCCCTCGCCCTTCGGGCTTGCGGTCGTAAGCGCCTTCACCCCCTGTCTTTCCCCCGCCACGCAGCGGTGGGGGAGAGACACCCTTCCCCTCCCCCCGGACGGCAGGTGCAAGAAGGAAGCTGTTGGGGACAAGGGCCGCGGCAGGGACCTCTGTTCCCACTCGTGTCCGAACACAGGGCTTTGACAGCTTCCGTGGCCCTCGCTATAATGCACGCCGGTACCTGGCCCCCTGTGCCGGGCAGATCTCGAGAGGAGTTGGGCGATGAACAAACGCAAGAAGATGGTCATGCGCAAGCACCGCCGCCGGATGCGGCGTCTCGCGGAGCGCCGGAAGGAAGCTATCCGCCTGGGCGCGCCGCGCATGTCGAAGGGGCGGATGAAGCGGCTGACCGGCATCCCGGTGCCTCCGCTCCCGAAGTAAGGTTAGGGCTCCACAGCGAACACCCACACCCCATCCCTCACGTAGGCCGGCCGAAAGTAGGGCCGGCATAGTTTTTCCGGCGTCAGCCGTCCCCCAAGCCTCCCCAGGTAAATGTGTGTGATCCCCGCCTGGCGAAGGAGCGTATGGAGCGCCTCCCCGCTGCTTTCCATCGCTGCGCGCACGAGCTCGTTGATCCGCGCTACCTCGGACGATGCCCCCAGGCCGTAGTGCGCCGGTGGCGGGTAGGTCGTGCGCCCGGTCAGCGGCTCGATCCAGTACCCTCCGTCGGTGCCTGCAAACACCTGATCCACCCATTCGTAGGCGTTGATCAGGAACACCGCGTCCTGCGGGGTATGTGCCTCGATCCAGGCCATTGCCTCGAGGTCTGCCCGCGTGAGCAGCCCTGTCTGCGGATTGACCACCTGCCGCAGGCTCTGTGCGCCCCAGAGGCTCACGCCGAGCAACGCCGCCACGGCAAGGGGGTGCAACCAGGCCTTCGTTTTGCGCGGAACCTTCTCCGCCAGGCCCGCCACTGCGCCCGCGGCCAGCGCGACCGCCAGCGCCAGCGGCACGCAGAGTGCCACGTTCACCGAGATGCTGTCGAACAGCCCGCCCCGGGAAAGCCCGGGCATCTCACCCTGCGCGATGAGGAACAGGAACGTGCTCCATCCTAGAAGCAGGAGCACTTCGCGCCGCCTCCAGAGCAACCCGGCGGCAAGGCCCAGCAGGGCGGCCCACACTGCCCAGATCCCCTTGCCCGCGGTGAGGTAATAGAACGACAGGTTCTCGGCTGCCGATGGCCACTGCCGCGCCGCGGGGATCCAGAGCAAGCGGATGGAACGGAAGAGCCACGGCGCGGTCAGCAGCACCGTTCCCGCGCCGACGAGAAAGGCGCGGAAGGCCGGCCGTACCATTTCCATCGCGCTGTAGCGACGTCGCAGGCAGTTGTCCAGAAGGGCCAGTATCCCCCACAGGGCAAAGAGCGCGGCTACCCGCAGGTGGGTTACCAGAAGGCCTGACGCAGCCAGTACCGTTGCCCAAGCCAGCCCGGCGTGCATCCTCCGCCGCTCCAGCAAGCGGAGCAGGAGGTGTGCGGCCACAGGGAGAAGGAAAAGGCCCCCCACCAGGGTGTAACGGCTCCAGGAGAGCGCGTAGGAGGGCATCCAGGTAAAGGCCGTAGGCACGGCCGCAGCCGCCAGACCCGCCCAGGGGGAGCGCCCGAGGCGTTTTCCCCACGGGTACAGGGCCACGCCCGCAAGCGCGCTCAATGTCTGCCCCACCACGAGCAGCGCGCGGGGGAGCGGTTCCCCGCTCCAAACGTGCAGGAGCGCGACCAGGCTCTGGAAGCCGAAATGGTAGGTCGCCGGTGCCCGGATGTACGGGGCGTAATCGGCCGGGATGGCGCCCCTCTCCACGATCAACCGCGCCACCAGCGTGTGGTGGACGGCATCCATCCACAGCGGCCCGGGAAGATCGGCCGCCTGAAGGGCACGGAGCAGGACCCCCAGGCCCACCAGCCCTCCCATCGCCAGCGCCGGCGCAACCCACTCTCCTGTGCACGTCCTGCGCGCGCGCACCCGGTCGCGCACTTCCAGGGCGAGCGCCGTCAGCCCGAGCAGCGCCCCGGCCGCGCGCGCCTGCGGCACACTCCATCGCAGCGGAGTAAGCGAGAGGAGGAGCAGCGCCACCGGCCAGAAGGCGGTGCTGAGCCCCAGGGAAAGTGCCCACCGCTCGAGGGGGTCGTGCCCCTCCGCGCGCGGCATCAGGCGCAGGAGGAGCAGCCCGGGGGCAACGAATACGAGGAGCAGGGCCGGCAAGAAGCGCAGGGAGCGCACGGCTCCCGCTCCAAGTTCCCGCAGCAGGCCCTGTGCATCGACGGTGTAGTAGGTACGGAAGGCCAGGTCCCCTTCGGCCGGCCGGCCGTCCCGCCAGAGCCGACCCCGGGGGTAACGGTCTGTCGGGTCGGCACGGAGCGTCCCTTGCGCGGGCACCCGGGCCGTGGGCGCACCGACGGCCAGCCAGTACGTGCGCCCGGCCGAGGCGCGCTCGGGTGGGAAACGCAGCACAAAGGTGTTCCGGGCAGCGAGCGTCTCCGTGGGCACGGTGGCCGCGGCTACAGGCTCGGCGCATACCCGATCGCGGCACACCTCCAGGCGGAGCGGGACGGCCGGCCGGCCGCTCCCGGGGCGATCGAGCAGTTGCACCTCGACCGCACTCCACCCGTCGCGCTGGGGCACGATCTCCTGGAGCAGACGCCTGGAGCCGTACAGGTCACCCGCAGGGGACGGCCCCTGCCACTGCAGGGTCTCCCAATCCACGCGCTCCACGCAGCCAGAAAGCAGGAGGGCGAGGGCCAGAAGGCCCCCGCCCCAGAGCAACCGCCGGTACCAGGGAAACGACCGGGACATTTACGGGGTCGGGTATGGATAGGCCGCCGGGACCAGTTCAGGGGAAGGATATGCCCCCGGCGTTCCGGGCGTCGCCGGGGTCTCCTGGACCGGCGCGGAGGTACCCGGCGTCGCGGTGGGCTGCGGGGTGCCCGCGGTCTCACAGGCACCAAGCGCGGCCAGGATCAGGAGCAGAAATGCCAGAGAGAGGAGCAACCACCGTTTCTTTGCCATAGATCACCTCGTCGAGCGGTTCTTTCCGGCGATGCGTGCGCATCATAGTACACGTGGGGAGGTTTGTCAAACCGCTAGCCAGGGGGCAGTTCGCCAAGGCCGGACAGGTACCTTGCGGCGGAGACCAGGCCCAGAGCCCCGACGAGCATCATATCGCCGTACGGTGCGGCCCTGTGGTACCCCAGTGGACGGGCCAGCTCGCGCCGCGGGCCGGTTACGACGACCGCCCGGAACACACCCGTCTCTGCGGGATAGCGGGGGTCGACACACGCCCCGTGGCCGTTTTCCGCAAAGACCTCTTCTCCGGATATCGTCCCGGCCTGCAGTTGCTGCACCAGGCAGGCCAGCCGCCGGGTGTCGATCAGCACCGTGTGGTGTTCGAAGAGACCCCAGATGCGGCGCCCCTGCACGAGCACGCCGAGCGTGTGCTGGTTGCCCACGTTCACCACCACCAGCCCTTGCTCCCGTCGTTCGCCAGCCCACTCGTCGCAGAGCGCCCCCCACACGGCCGCCGCCCCGGTATCCATCAGCAGCGCCCCGGGCAGCACCTGTTGCACCGCTTGCATCCGCGTCAGGTGCGCGGGGATTTGCCGGTACGCCAGGGCGGAAAGGGCGCCTCCATTGCGGAGCAATTCCTCCCACGTCCGGAAGCGCAACCTCCGCTGGGCGATCCCTGGCGCTTCTCCGTGATCCTGGACCGCCACAGCAAAAGTCGAAGGCCACGGCAGGTCGAACTGCGCGAACGTTTCCTGGAGCGCCTGGAGCTGGATGTCCCCGGTGTGCAGCCGCAGGGCATGGGGCGGCGCTTCGTCCACGATCTGGACACCGAGCGCCCGTACTTCTTCCAGGTCGTCGCGGATGGTCCGGGCGGCCTCTGGGGTGGCGTAGACGCGGTACCCCGACCGCAGGTGGCGTTTGAGCGCGGAAACGCAGGGACCCCCGCCCATGCGCAGGCCTTCGAGGAAAATGTCCTGCCCCGCCTCCGTAGCCCGTGCGATCCGGTTGGCCAGGATCGTCGTGGGCGAAGGAAGCACCATCTTGACGCAGTTCTCGAGCGGTCGGCCAGGATCGTACAGCAGGATATCCTGTGTCCCGGAGCCGATGTCGAGCGCCAGGATCGCTGGCAGGGTATCCATCGTACCTGCTCCACGCTCAGGCACGGGCGCCCTGGTTCGCCGCCAGCACGACCCCCAGCGCCATGGAGACGAGTTTCACCTCGTGCAGGTCGGCGCGGGAACTGATCACCAGCGGCACCTTGGCGCCCATCACCACCCCGGCCATACGGCCCCGCACGAAGAAGGTGATCACCTTGGCGACCATATTGCCGGTGTCGATGTCCGGCACGACCAGGATGTCGGCGTGGCCGGCCACAGGTCCGCGCGCTTCGGCGATCGCGGCAGCGTCGGGGGAAACGGCTGTATCCAGCGCGAGCGGGCCGTCCACCACGGCGCCCTCGATCCACCCCTGTTCCGCCATCTTTGCCAGCGCCAGCGCGTCCAGCGAGGCGGGGATATGCGGGCTCAGAAGCTCGGTCGCGGCGATCAGCGCCACTTTCGGCTCGCGGATCCCGAGCCGGTGGGCGACGTCGAGAGCGTTCTGGATGATCTCCAGCTTCTGATCGACGGTCGGGGAGATGTTTACCCCGCCGTCGGTGATGAAGATGAAACGGTCATACCCCGGAACTTCGAATACGCCGACGTGGGAGAGCAGCCGTCCGGTGCGCAGCCCGATCTCCCGGTTCAGCACCAGGTGGAGCAGGCTGCTCGTGCTGACGTTGCCCTTCATGATCACATCGGCCTCGCCTTCGCGGGCCAGCAGGACGACCCGCCGGATCGTCTTCTGGCTGTCCGGCTCATCAAGCATGCTCATCCCGTAAAGGCGGATACCGTGCTCCTCGGCGACCCGGTGCATCTCCTGCAGGTTGCCGACAAGGATGCAGTGGGCGATACCCTGTTCCGTCGCCTCCTGAGCGGCCATGAGCACTTCGTGTTCCTCGGCGCCAGCGATTGCGATGCGCTTTGGTCCCACCCTTCTGGCCTCGGCCAGCAGTTGGTCAAAGTTCGTGATCGCCATCGGACCTCCTTGTCCGCCCGCGTTTTCCCTGCGCGGCATTCTACCATGCCGGCGGACAAAGCGCAACGTACTTGACCCCAGTTTCCAACAAAGGGAGAATGGGCTGATGTCGAGCGTACAAGCCCGTGACCATTTGAGGCCCGCGACCGTGGCGCTCTTTGGGCTTGGCGAAAGCCGTTACTGGCCCGGACCCGGAACTCCTGGTACGGGGTAGGGGGGCAAGAGCACTGCCCTTGCCCACCTACCCCGCCTTTGAAGGAAAATCGCCTTGCCCGGATCACTACCACCGGACAGTTCGTCGGCAACTGGAAACTTGACAGCGCCCATCAGGTCGTGTACGATAGCAGCGGCAGAGGCCCAACGGCGAAGGAGGTCCTCTTTGGCACGGCGATTCCTCGTACTTCCTTCCTGGCCACCGGGCGAAATCCCCGGACAGGTGCACATCCGTTGCCCGTACTGCGGCGAAGACAGCCCTGTGCAGGAGCTGCGTGCCGGGCTGATGGTCTGCCCCTGGTGCGATTTTCATTTCCCCTGGGAAGCGTCGCTCCGGCTGGAGCGGCTGGTGGATGAAGGATCGTTCGTCCCGCTGCCCGACCTTGCCCCTTTCGCAAGCCGGGTGGGTCGTGCGACCCTCCAGGGGCAGCCGATCCTGGTCGCTGTAGCGGACCATACCTGCCGGTGGGGCCCCGAGGAAGTCGGGGCCTTCGTGCAGGCTGCAGAAGCGGCCTTCCTCGAGCGGTCTGCCCTGCTCTGGGTGCTGACCGCTCCTCAGGGGGGACCGGATGAGGTGGGATGGCGCGCCTTGTGGGCGGCCTTTTCCCGACCGGCGGAGCGAGGGCTCGCGCGCCTTGTGCTGGTGGCAGGCCCCTGCTTCGGACCGCTTGCGGCACTGGCGCTCCAGGCCGACTTGCTCTTTGCGGAACCTGGTTCCACCCTCGGCCTGCTGCTGCCGGAAGCGCTGCGCGAAGCGGGGAGGCTCCCGGCAGAGTGTGCCGACCACCCGCGCCGGCTCCTACAGGCGGGCTGGGCGGATGTGGTGGTGGGCCGCCGGGAGCAACGGGTGGTACTGGGAGCCGCCCTGGACCTGCTCGGCGGTCGCGGCCGGCAGATCGAGTTACGCCTGTCGGAGCGGCGGGAAGAACTGCTCTGGAGCCTTCCCGCACCGCTCAAGGAACAGTTCAGCCCCGTACTTCAGCTCCACGGCGACCGGGGAACTGCCGATGCGCCGGGCCTGCGTGCCGGCCTTGCCCGTCTTGGGGGAGACGGCCCAGCGGTGTTGCTGCTGGGCGCAGGGCTCGGGAACCGCTCGCTCTTCAGCCTGGGGCGCCGTCGGGTACTGGACGGAGCTGCCTGGCGCAAGGCCACCCGGCTGTTGCGGCTCGCGGAGCGGTTCGGCTTCCCGGTGATCTGCTTTGTGGGGGCGCCGCAGCCACGCCCAGCATCGCACGAACCGCCGGGGGCGTTTGCACGCGCGCTGGGCGAATTCGAGGAAGCCTGGCTGGGAAGCGGGGTCCCGACGGTTGCCGTCTTCCTGCAGCGTCCGGGGACGCTCGCGGCCCAGGCGTTCGGCGGGGCGGACCGGATGCTCGCTGCTCAGGAGGCAGCGGAAGGGATCGCGGCCGACGCGGTGTTCGCAGACGAGACGTCGCTTGCTCCTCTCCTTGCGGAAGTGGTGCAGGAGCTCGTCCAGACGTATCTCCTCTCGGGGCCTCTGGGTCGTAGAAAGCTGCTCGAGCGGCGGAAGGTGCGCTTGTCGCGGGCCTGGCAGCGGGAGGCAACCTCCGTCTAGGAGGTCGGGACATGGCAGAAGGGCGTAAGGGAAGTGGGGCTGGAGATCTGCCAACGCATCTTCAGCAACTCCGACGTATCGCGATGGAATGGATGGCCGCGGAAGATCCCGCCCGCCTTCTTCCTGAGCTCGTTTCTCGCGCCCGCGAAGTGCTGAACGCGCGCTCGGCCTGGTTATGGCGCTCCGCAACGGAAAACGATCCGCTGCAGATCGTTGCCGCGGGAGGAGAAATCCCCGGTCTTTCGGATCTTTGCCGGCTTTGGGAAGCAAGGGCTTCCGCTGTTTCGGAGGTCGTACAAGGGGATATCGGTGAAGAGCAGGTGCTCATCGCCCCGGTGTCGTGGGAGGGGGAGTTCTTCGGCCTGCTCGGGGTTTGCCGCGATCGGGCGCGCGGCTTCTCCGAAGTGGACGCTGGCTTCCTGGGCCTGCTGGCCGCGCACGCGGCGGCGGCTTTCCGCAACGCACGTACACTCGCCAGGGCGCAGGAAGCACGCCGGAGGGCCGAGGCGCTTGCGCAGGCTACCGCCGCGTTGACAAGCACGCTGGAGTTGGAGCCGCTGCTGGAGAACGTGCTTGTGGCCGCGATCCAGGCGATCCCGGCCGCCGAAAAGGGATCGGTGCTCCTGCGCGACGAGCGCACGGGCGAGCTCCGGATGCGCGCGCTCATCGGATACCGGGATCCCCGCATCCGTCAGGTGAGTTTCCCCGAGCGCGAGGGGTATTCGGCCAGGGCCGCGCGTGAGGGCCGCCCGCTGCTCATCGCGGACGCCCGCGACCCCGCCATCCGTTACGACGGCGAGATCGAGGAGATGCGCGCTATTCAATCTGCCATCGTGGCACCGCTGCGCTACCGCGGGCAGGTGACCGGCGTGATCGCGCTGGACAACGCAAGCCGAAAAGCGGCGTTCACCGAAGAGGACCTCTATCTCCTGACCGTCTTTGCTGACCAGGCAGCCGTCGCCGTGGAGAACGCCCGGCTGTTCGAGAGCGAGCGCCGCCGCAGCGCCGAGCTGGAGGCATTGCGACAGGCAGGCCTGCGGCTGACCTCGAGCCTGGAACTCGGTCCGGTGCTGCACTCCATCCTCGAGATCGCCCTGAACCTGGTGTCAGGGGACGACGCGCACGTCTTCCTCTACGACGGCGAGCAACTCACATTCGGTGCGGCGCTGGCGGCCAACGGGAGCCGTGAGCCGCGAGGGTGGCCGCGCCCCGGAGGCCTCACGTACACGGTGGCCCGTACTGGTGAACGGCTGGTGATCCCCGACGTGAATGCCCATCCGCTGTACAAGGATTGGCCGTGGGGTGGCGCGATCGTGGGGATCCCCTTGCGCGTCGGGAACCAGGTTGTCGGGGTGATGAACGTAGCCTTCCAGACGCCCCACGAGTTCGACGAAGCGGAGCTGCGCATCCTCGGGCTGCTCGCCGACCAGGCTGCCGCCGCCATCGAGAACGCCCGTCTCTACCAGGACCTCCAGCAGCAGATGCATCGACTTCGGGAGGCCCAAGCGAAGCTGGTGCAATCGGCCCGCCTGGCCGCGATCGGGGAACTCGCGGCGGGGGTTGCGCACGAGCTGAACAACCCGCTCACGAGCGTGATCGGGTTTGCCGAGATCCTGCTCGAGGAGATGGAACCCGATTCCCCGTACCGACGCGATGTGGAGAGGATCCTTGCGGAGGCCCGACGTGCGGGCGACATTATCCAGGACCTCCTGGACTTTGCCCGGCAAGTGAGGCCTCGTCGTGTGCCCATGGACATCAACGAGGTCGTGCGGCAGACGCTGTCCCTCACCCGGGCACGGCTGGAAAGGAGCGGGATCGTGGTGGAGGAGAGCTACACCGAGGGACTCCCGCTGATTTCGCTCGATTCCGGCCGGATGAAGCAGGTATTCCTGAACCTGATCCAGAACGCGGCACAGGCCATGCCGAAGGGCGGGGTGCTGACGGTATCGACGGCCCGCGAAGGGGATCAGGTAACGGTGACGGTTTCCGACACGGGAACGGGTATGTCTCCGGAGGTGCTGGAGCACCTGTTCGAGCCGTTCTTCACCACGAAGCCGGGCGGCACAGGGCTCGGCCTTCCCGTCAGTCTGGGGATCGTGCAGGAGCACGGCGGACGGATCACCGTGGAGAGCGCTCCGGGGAAGGGGAGTTCCTTCACCGTATGGCTGCCGCTGGTTGGACCCGAAGACCGGTGAGCGGGGCTCAGGTGGCCGAGCGCCGGAAATGGCGGGTCATGAAGGCCATGGTGGTCACTTTGGCCAGTTCCACGAGCGCTTCCGAATAGCCGGCGCGCAGCCGGGTTGCCTGGCGCAGGTACTCGACCGCGCGGTCGTAGTCCTTCTGGCGTCGGTAGAGGACCCCTGCGTGGTAGTACGCCTCAGCGTTGCGGGGATCCAGAGAGATCGCCTGCTCATACTGCCGGCGCGCCTGATCGATCTGCCCTTCTTCCAGAAAGAGCATGCCGAGCTCCACGTAGGTGGAGGAATCCTGAGGCGCAAGTTCCAGCGCACGGCTGAGCGCGGCGCGTGCCTCGTCGAACCAGCGCAACTGCCGGCAGATCGCGGCAGCCTGGCGCAGGTAGCGAGGTTCGCCTGGGGCCAGTTGCGAGGCGGTGCGCATCTCCTTGAGCGCCTGGCGCAGGTTGCCCTGGCGCGCAAGGAGGTTCCCCAGCCGCTCGTGCGCAAGGGGGTTCCCGGGGTCTTTTTCGATCCAGCGCTGCGTGGTCGCGAGGGCCTCCTCGAGGCGCCCCAGCTGTTCCTGGACACGGGCGAGTGTCTCCAGGTACCGGGGTTCCTCCGGGGAGAGCCGCACAGCTTCCTGGAACGCGGGCAGGGCGCCGGCGGTATCGCCCCCGGCGGCGAGTGTCAGCCCCACCTCGAAATGTGCCTCTGCATGGTCTGGCCGCCCCTTGAGCAGAGTCGTGAGCAGCTCGTGGGCCTCCTGCAAGCGCCCTTCCAGCCGAAGCGCGGCGGCCAGGTGGCACTGGAGGGTGGGGTTGTCGGGATCGAGCTGCACGGCACGCTCGAGTTCCGCACGGGCCTCGCGGTATCGCCCGGAGCGGAGGTAGAGCCCGGCAAGGTCGTCGCGCCAGTCGGCGCGCTCGGGAGCCATCTGCACCGCTTCCTGGAGGGTAGCGATCGCCTCCGGGAGCTGTTCCAGGTGGAGCAGCGCCATCGCCAGGTGATGGGCGTAGGCCGGTTCGTCCGGAGCGCGCTCGCGTGCGGACCGGAAGGCCTCGCTGGCCGCCTGGTATTTCCCCTGAGCCTGATAGATCTGCCCCAGTTCGTCGTACCAGGCCGCCTGCTCGGGGGAAAGTCCGAGCGCCTGGATCATCTCCCGTTCGGCATCGGCGTACCGTCCCTGGCGGAAGGCCCAGCGGGCGAGCTGGTAATGGTGCTGAGGGCTCACGGGGTCGAGCTGGATCGCGCGCTGGTAAGCTTTTCCGGCCTCGAGGTCGCGTCCGAGGGCAAGATACGCATCCCCGAGCGCCGCGTGGGCCGGTGCAAAACCGCTCTGCAGGACGGTCGCCTCGCGCAGGACTTCCGCAGCCTGCTCCGGCCGGCCGGTCCGTTGCAGTAGCAGCCCCAGGCGGTAACGGAGCTGTGGCCGTTCGGGCTCCTGGGCGATCGCCGTCTGAAGTTCCGCGACCGCCTCCTCGAGTTTTCCTTCGGCCTCCAGCACCTGGGCGAGGGTTGCGTGTGCCTCGGCGTCGTGCGGGGCGAGTGACACCGCCCGACTGAGTTCTTCGCGCGCCTCGGGGATGCGACCGAGCGCGTGGAGCAAGCGGCCCAGTGCGTGGCGGTAGAGCGCCTCCAGGGAGGGGGCTGGCCGGCCGTCGAGAACGGTAACCCACGTCGGGTTCAAGCGGAAGGAGCGCGACGCCGCGATCGCGAGCGCCTGCTGGAGAGCGCGGTAGGCCTCCTCATATCGTCCCGCAAGTTCCAGCGCCATCCCCAGGCCGTAGAGCCAGCAGTCCTCCTGTGGCGCAAGCCGATGGGCTTGCTGCAGATGTTTCAGTGCCTCCTCGAGCCGCTCCGGCCGTCGCTGAGCCAGGAGGCCGCTTCCGCGGAGCTCCACTTCCCGGGCTGCTTCGCTGCAAAGTGCGTTGCCCAGTGTGCCGTGGTAGAGCGCCTCCCCGGGCGACATCGTGAGCGCCTCCCGATAGGCGGCCAGCGCTTCCTCCGTCCGCCCTTGCTGGGCATAGGTGCGCCCCAGTTCGTACACTGCCCGGGCATCGCGGGGCGCGAGGCGTCGCACCTCCTGGAAGGCTGCGATGGCCGCCTCTTCTTCTCCTCCCTGACGGAGGAGGATGCCCAGATCGAGGCGGCAATCCGGTTCCCGGGGCGCCTTTTCCACCGCGCGACGGAAGCAGGACAGCGCCTCCTCGAGACGGCCTGCCCGCTGATGCCAGCGGCCCTGCATATGGAGAAGCCCTGGATCCTCCGGGGCACGGGCAAGTGCCCGGCCGAGGACTTCCCCCGCCTCCTCGAGCCGGTCCAGGGCCAGGAGATAGTCCGCGTGGAGGGCTGCGTACAGCGGATCGGGGTGGATCTCAGCCGCTCGCGCGACGAACGGGAGGGCTTCCTCGGTGCGTCCGAGCGCGCGCAGCACCCGTGCCATCTCCACCTGCCAGGCGGCGGCGCTGGGCTGGAGTTCGATCGCCTTCTGCAACTGGACGACAGCTTCCTCGCCGGCCCCGATCTTCTGAAGCACGCTCCCCAGGTGTACCCGGTAGGCGGCCACCCGGGGGGCCTTTTCCACTGCCCGGCGGTACAGCTCGCGCGCTTCTTCCAGCCGGCCCTGTGCTTCCAGGATATGGCCGGCGAGGTCGTAGGCGGCGGCGTTGCTGGGGTCCAGCCGGAGCGCTTCCCGCAGCGAATCGAGCGCGGCCTCGTACTGTCCCAGACGCTCCTGCGCCCGCGCCAGCGAGTAGTGGTAGCGGGCCCTGTTCGGCTCGCGCGCGATGGCGGCCTGGAACTCGCTCAGTGCCTCGCGCACCCATCCGCGTTGCAGGTATATAGAGCCAAGCTCTTCCTGCCAAGCGGCACGGTTCGGCTCCAGGCGGAGTGCCTCCTCCAGGGATGCCGAAGCTTCCTCGAGCAGCCCGAGGCGCTGCTGGGCGATGCCCAGATCGTGGTGGTAGCGCGCCCGGGTGGGCTCGAGTTCTGCGGCGCGGGCGAGGTGCCCCACCGCAGCGGCCCAC
>JBDOIE010000047.1:0-4174 GCA_041082245.1 Chloroflexia bacterium | reverse complement strand
TTTATCCAGGGCACAGAGCCGCGCGAGGTCTGCAACATCCACAAGCCGATGGTCGTGGTGCAGATCCCGGGGACGGACCCGCCGCGCTACTGCCTCCCGCAGGAGGGCGTCAGTTACCCGCCCGAACTGGTGCAGGAACAGGTCTTCCTGGACCTGTGGAGCGTGGCGAAACTGGAGGAGCGGGCCGGCCTGGAGGAATGGATGCGCGCGGCGGGCATCCCGCAGGTCCCCACGATGACCTGTCCGCTGGACCTTGGCACCCCGCAGCCGGGGCAACCGGGCCAGCCGCCCCCGAACCGCTGGGCGGGCCTCGTGCGCACGATCACCTACCCCACGCGCTACGACGGCATCACTGGCCCGGTGGAGATCCAGGGTTCCGCAGACCTCGTCTCGAGCGACCCGAAGGACCAGTTCGCCTACTACGTCGTCGAGTGGGGGCAAAAGGGGCCTTTGGGGGAGATGCCCACCGAGTGGCACAATGTGGCGGAGGATGTCGGGCGCGTGCCGGTGCACAACGGGGTGCTCGCGGTATGGGACCCCTCGATGCTTCCCGACGGGCCCTACGTACTGCGGCTGACCGTGTACACGAAAGAAGGCCGGCCGCGCTTCAGCGGGGATGAGCCGGGGCACACTTACGTCCCGGTGTACCTCGACCGGGGGCCGATCTACGTGCGGCTGCTTTCCCCTACGCCGGGGAGCGTGCTGACTGCGCCCGCGGTGACGCTGGTAGCCAAGGTGGAGAGCGTTTCCCCGGCGGCGCGGGTGGACTTTTTCTACGACGGGATCTTTATCGGCACCGCGATCACGAGCACCGTGTATCCGCTTTCCGAGCGCGTGTACACGGTGACCTGGGCAGTGCGTCCGGGGGAGCACCGGTTGCTTGTGGAGGCGGTGAACACCGCCGGCCGGAAAGGCACCAGCCAGCCGGTGCTGGTGGTCGGCCGACCGCCGGAAGGGGCGGTCCTGCCCCGCCGGGAGCTCGCGACGGTTGCCCGGCCGGCGGCTCTCCCCCGGCCTGGCCAGAAAGGCCGGTTCCTTTTCCGGAAAGCGCTGGAGTAAGCCGGAGGAGGTTTTCGATGTCCGGTCCGCGAGTGGTACGTGCGCCGCGCGGCACGACGATCTCCTGCAAGGGATGGCCGCAGGAAGCCGCGCTGCGCATGCTGATGAACAACCTGGACCCCGAGGTGGCGGAAAAACCGGAGGAACTGATCGTCTACGGGGGGACAGGGCGGGCCGCGCGCAACTGGGAGTGTTTCGACGCCCTGGTGCGCGCGCTGCGGGAACTGGAGGGGGATGAGACGCTGCTCGTGCAGTCGGGGAAGCCGGTGGGGATTTTCAAGACCACGCCAGAGGCGCCGCGGGTGCTCATTTCCAACGCGGTGCTGGTCCCGGCCTGGGCGACGTGGGAAAAGTTCTGGGAGCTGGAGGCGCTGGGCCTCACGATGTTTGGCCAGATGACGGCCGGAAGCTGGATCTACATCGGCACGCAGGGGATCCTGCAGGGGACCTACGAGACGCTGGCCGAACTCGCGCGGCAACACTTCGGGGGGACGCTGAAGGGGAAGTGGGTGCTCACGGCCGGCCTGGGAGGAATGGGCGGTGCACAGCCGCTCGCGATCACGATGAACGAGGGGGTCGGGCTGATCGTGGAGGTGGACCGCCAGCGGATCCAGCGCCGGCTGGACACGGGCTACCTGGATGTCGCGACCGACGACCTGGAAGAGGCGATGACCTGGGTCGAGGAGGCGTTACAGAAGGGGGAGGCGAAATCGATCGGCCTTCTGGGGAACGCGGCGGAGGTGTACCACGAGCTGGTGCTGCGAGGGGTAACCCTGGATGTCGTGACGGACCAGACCTCGGCGCACGACGCGCTGAACGGGTATGTGCCGCACGGTTTGCCCTACGAGGAGGCGTTGCGGCTGCGCCGGGAGGATCCCGAGGAGTATGTGCGGCGCTCCATGGCCTCGATGGCGCAGCATGTCGAGGCGATGCTCGAGTTCCAGCGGCGCGGGGCGGTGGTTTTCGACTACGGGAACAACCTGCGCGGGCAGGCGTTGAAGGCGGGGGTGAAGGATGCTTTCGCCTACCCCGGCTTTGTCCCGGCCTTTATCCGGCCGCTTTTCTGCCGCGGAAAGGGGCCGTTCCGGTGGGTGGCGCTTTCGGGCGACCCGAAGGACCTGTACACGACGGACGAGACGATCCTCGAACTGTTCCCGGAGGACCAGGCGCTCGCGCGCTGGATCCGCATGGCGCAGAAGAAGGTGCGCTTCCAGGGGTTGCCGGCGCGCATCTGCTGGCTCGGGTATGGCGAGCGAGCGAAGGCGGGGCTGGCGTTCAACGAACTCGTGCGCAGCGGCCGGGTGAGCGCGCCGATCGTGATCGGGCGGGACCATCTGGACTCCGGGTCCGTGGCCTCGCCGAACCGTGAGACGGAGGGGATGCGGGATGGCTCGGACGCGATCGGCGACTGGCCGGTGCTGAACGCGCTGCTGAACTGTGCCTCCGGGGCGACGTGGGTCTCTTTCCATCACGGGGGTGGAGTGGGAATCGGGTACTCGCTCCATGCGGGAATGGTGATCGTCGCCGACGGCACACGCGAATCGGACGGGAAGCTGGAGCGGGTGCTCACGAACGACCCAGGGATCGGCGTCGCGCGGCATGCGGATGCGGGGTATGAGGAGGCGATCGCGGTGGCGCGCAGCCGGGGGATCAAGATCCCGATGTTGCGGGACCAGGGCTCTTAGGCGTACCGCGCCCGGAGCCAGGAGGAACGGTCGATCGCCGTGGAACGGCACCGTGCCTTGAACTGGCTGTGCGGGCACGCCCGGAGAACCGCTGGGAGTTGACGCCGACGGACACATAGCGGTGGGCATAACGTTCGGCGGCGGTACGGCGATGGGCCGGACCCCCGCCGGCCTCCCTTCGCCTGGCGGTGCCTGGCCAGAGCACTGCCGCGCCCTTCGCTGGACATCCTTTCTCGCTTGCGATCAGCCGTACAGCTGCCACCCTTCCTCCTCCAGCTCCCTCCGTGCCTGTGCGCATCGTTCCGCCGCGGCGCGCAGGGAAGGGAAGAACGCGGGCACGTACTGGGTGGACCAGAGGCAGCGCCCGCGCCCTTTTCGGCCGGCGCGGAGTTCCATTCGGGCGAGCCTGGGGTCCCGGCAGCGCTTCCGCACCATGACGTAGAACTTTGCCTTCGCCATAGGTCCTCCTCGAGCATACGGCTTGCGCGTGACCGCCTGGCCGGAATTCGGAGTTCGATCGCAGTGTAGCACAGGGACGAATTTTCCCAATTTCGATGGCGGCCGGTCCTCACCAGGGTCTCCCCGGGAAAAGGGACGAGGTCCCCGTGCGATGGCCTATCCTTTTGGCCAGGGGGAGCGTTGCGGGCAGGCGCCGGGGAACGGGGCCTTTCCCATCTTGGGGTAGGTGGAGCCGCCGAACTTGCACTGAGTGTCTCGGAATGCTATCATTTCGTACAGTCGTGCATCCGTGGGGGGAGGCGGGTTGCGCGCTAGGGGTACGAAAGGGCCGGCCGGATGTTTGGGGCGATGCCGGAGAAGAAGCCGTGACCCGTGCGCGGGATTGGTGGGTTCAGGCCCAGGCCGATTTACGCCATGCGCATGATGCCCTCGAGGGTAAGGCGTATGAATGGGCCTGCTTTGCCGCGCAACAGGCGGGGGAAAAGGCCCTCAGGGCCGCTTTCGAGCAGCGAGGCGAAAAGGTTTGGGGCCATTCGATTACCCGGATGCTTCAGGTACTGTGTGAAGAAGGCCTGGAGGTATCTGCTGCGCTGCTGGACGCGGCCAGAGTGCTGGACAAGCATTACATCCCCACACGGTATCCCAATAGCCTGGAACAGGGTGCGCCCGGAGTTCTATACCCGGAAAGCGGATCTTTTCGAACAGGCTGTTCCGGACGGGTTTCCTGTTATCCTGGCAGCCTCGTGACAAGTTGCACCAAGCGCTCCGATATGGTATCATACCCACGACACAAGGGCGTGTGGTATTTGGCCGGAGGTGGCCGATGGCCGGCCAGGTACTGGTAGCGACGCTTGGCACCGAACCCCAGGTTGTGACGCTGGCTTTAGACCTTCTTCTCGGGAAGGGATACCCCATTTCCGAAGTCATCGTGGTGCACACCGCGGGGAAAGCTGTGCGGCCAGCGCTGGACG
>JBDOIE010000013.1:0-23897 GCA_041082245.1 Chloroflexia bacterium | reverse complement strand
CCATTTGAGACTCCCCGACATGTTGCCCACGAACCGCTAGTCAACCAATTTAACCAAATTATACTGTATGTCGGCGTTGACTGTCAAGTTTTCACCTGCTCAGGTTCAGACGTGAAGAGCTAGAAAAGCTCACCCAAGGGAAGAACTTTCTGCTCTTTGAGGGGTATAAGAGTTTGTCCGTTTCCAACCTGAGTATCTCGGTCTCGGCAAATACCAACCCGGACGTCCCTCAAGGAATCGTCGCCAGAGCAACAGGTGCTATTCCTTTGAAGGAAATGTTCGAGGGACTTTCAACGCTATACTTGAGAAGGTAGACGGCACCTGGATGATCGACAGCATGTATGTTACAGTTCCACGAGAGAAAATGGAGTAGCAGGCATTGCAGCGATTCCCCACCGTTCCGGGTTCCGCCGGGCGGGTCAGGGGTGATTACCGGAGCGGCCACTGGGCGCAAAGAACGAAATCCCCCCTGGGTCCGCGGCTGCGACAGACCCAACCAGCCGGCGTCTTGCCCCGGACTTTCCGCGGAACTTAGCGAGGCACGAGGAAGAGCAGTGCCGCGGTGGCGAGCGGCACGGTCAGGTTGTCCGTGCCGCGAGGGGAAAGCGCCTCCACAAGCGCGCCTGCCAGGCCGGCCAGACACCCGTGCGCCAGCGCAACCGGCGGGGGGTAGCGCCCCAGGAAGCGCAGCGTCAGGGTCACCGCGAGGGCGGTCCACCCGAGGAATGCCAGGCTCCCCAGCCAGGTGCGCCGCTGTCTCCAGACGGCGTACCCGCGCTTCCCGAAAGCGCGCCCGACCACGGAAGCCATCGCATCCCCCCACGTCATCGCCATCAGCCCCGAGGCGGCGACCTCCGGCCGGCCGACCCGCCAGAAAAGGGCGATGAGGAGCGCAAAGGAAAGGGGAAACAGCACCGTCCCCCAGCTCCGTTCGGCCACCTCGATCGCGCCGAAAAAGCGGAAGCGCAACGAGAGCGCGTTGAGCAGTGTAAAGATAAGCGGCGGGAGGAGTGCCCACTCCCAGCGGCGGAAGAGGAACAGCGTGGGAAAGATCCACATCCCCACCGCGATGTGCACCGCTTTCCGTGTGGCCTCGACCGACGCCCAACCCGCGCGGCGCACCAGGTCACAGCCGAGCAGCACGGCAAACACATAGGCGAAGGAAAGGAAAATGCCGCGCGCGTCCGCCCCGCTCACGGATCCCCCCAGGGAAAACTAGGCGGGAGGAGCGATCTGCCGCCAGCACCAGAGCACTTCCAGCGTGGTGCGCACGGCGTCCGATTCCCCTTCCTCGCTCGCCCAGGAACCGTCCTCTTCCTGCCGCAGCAGGAGCTGCTCCCAGGCCAGGCGCACGAGCGGCGTCTCCAGGCGGTAACCAGCCAGGAGCAGGTTGTGCAGCAGGGAAGCGAACATCGAGGCGTACCACCCCGATTCGGCCATCGCCAGGCTCATGGTGCGGATGATATTTGACGCCGGCCCGGAGCGTTGCCCCAGGCGGCGGGCCAGCAAGGGAAGGGCATACCAGGCCGTGTGCCGGGGAAAGCCGACAAAGACGCCGCCCTCGAGTTGCCACTTGAGCAACAGATCGAGCGCCCGGGTTGCAGCGTCTTCTTCCTCCCGGCCGTAGGCCACCAGGAGAGAACTCGCCCAGGCCGTGAGGTAAAGCCGGCCTGCTTCCTCCCCCTGTCGTTGCCACCGCGGGAGCGGCTCCCCACGCGGGACGCGGTCTGCCCACCCTCCGTCCGGTTCTTGTTGCTCGAGGAGGAACATCAGCCCCCGGTGGGCCAGGGAATGGCGCGCAAGGCCCAGGTCGGCCAGGGCAAAGAGCATCTCCACGGTTTCCGGGATCGCTTCCTGGGCACCGGGCTGCAGTCCAGCCGGCCAGCCGCCACGGGGGCCAGCCAGCGCCTCCAGCTCCTGTACCACCTGCGGGGACGGAGCGACGTCTTCTAACAGGGCTTGCGCCCGCGCCCTGGCGAGCGCGTCCCCGCGGGCTTCCACGAACGCCTGTGCCTTACGGATGTCCAACGCTTCCTCCTTGGCCCGACCTTTCCCACTTGCCAGCCGGTCGAGGGCATTCTACCTGAAGCGCCCGGCGGCGTCAAACGGTGCGAGCAGGATGGGCGCGCTCGTACCCGGGTGAAGCAGCTACTGGCTGGTGGGTAAGGTAAGGGCACCCATGTGCGGCTTCGGTACGATGCCCGGCGCCATGCTCGGCAACGCTCTGCGGTTGCCGGCCGCCGATCCGACGCCGGTTTGCAGGCGGCCAGCCCGGGAACACGAGGGCCTGCGCAGCGTCCGCCGCGTTCCCCGGTGAGCTTCGTCTTGCCCGCATGCCCGGAAAGACACCCTGGAGGGACAGCCGGACCAGAAGAGCACTGCCCTAAACCGCTCCGTGGAATATCGGCCTCGGGTTTCCCCAGAGCGGAGCCAGAAACCGCCGGAACCGTCGTGCACAGAGGTTGCAACATTGCCCGCGGGCTGCTGGACACTTCCCTCATCGCTCGGGGCGGATGATTGATGATTGTCCCACCTGGGTTCGGTAGCTCCTGCAAAGCCTGGGGGACCTGGAGAGGCCGGAACAGCGGGCCTCGCGGCAAGAGGCCGTCGAGGCCTGGCGCAAGGGGGCACCGGTCGGAGATATGCCCGTCAGAAGGTTCTTGGATGAAAGGAGGCTTTCCGCTCCAGCCAGCGGTTTGCCACACCCGGGCTGCGGCCAGGCGCCGATCCGGTACAGCCGGGTGCGGCTCAACCGCTGCCGGTTTTCCCACTTCTGGACAGCGCCGAATTTGCCGCACCCCTTCCGCCTAGCGCAACAACGTATCCCCCTGCTCCTGTACGAACCGCACGAATGCAGCCTCGGCCTGACTTGCCGGCGGCGCTCGGTGCACCAGGTAGATCGTCCAGGAGAAACTGGGCCAGAGCGCGATGGGGTGCACCGGTACCCGGGTGACCTCGAGCACCGGGTGGGGAAAGAGCGTGGCCCCAAGCCCCGCGGCGACCAGCGGCAGAGCCGCTCCGAGGTCGGTCACCTCCAGCCCCGGGCCGGACACGGGCAACGCGATCTCCCGCGAGGCAAAGATCCCTTCGAGGAAGTTCCGTGCCGGGGTCCCGCGCGCAGGCAGGATGAGCGGCACGTCGCCGATCTTGCGCAGCGGAAGCCGCTTGCGTTGCTCCCATCGGGGCTCCGGTGGAGCGACGAGCACCGTTTCCATGCTCTGGAGGAGGATGCTCGACAGCCCTCGCTCCTCTGCCGCTACTTCCGCCACGACGAGATCCAGCTTTCCATCGCGCAGGGCGAGGTCGACTTCTCCGGCGGGAAGCGGCTCCAGTTGCACGACCACCGCGGGGCAGGCCACACGAAAGGCAGGAAGCAGCCGCGCGATCACATACCACGCGGGGAGACCGCTCCCGCCGATCCGCAGCCGGCCGACCACCTCGCCCCGCAGGAAGGCCATCTCCTCCTCGGCGCGCTGGGCCAGCTGTGTCACCTGGCGTGCGGTCTCCAGGAGGCGCTCGCCCGCATGGGTGAGCACCATGCGCCGGCCGGCCCGCCGGAACAGCCGCACCCCCAGATGTTCCTGGAGCAGCCGGATCTGGCGGCTGACGGCCGGCTGCGTGAGGTGCAGCCGGCGCGCAGCCGCGGTAAAGCTCCCCGTCTCGGCAACGGCCAGGAAGGTCTGAAGTTGATAGGTATCCAGCATCGTTGCCCTTGCCCGAATCGGCCAGACCCAGCTCCAGGGTCAATGGCCGCACACCCTATTGCCCAGGCGATAGGGGAACAGCCGCCCCGGATAGATGGATATCGTCCAGAGCTATCTGGGCTCCATCCTGGCCGATGTAGCGAAACGCGATGCGGGCCGGGACCGCTGGCAGATATGGAGTCAGGTCGTAAGTCGAGTGGCTCCACACCCAGCTTGCCGTCCAGTCGCTATCGGCCGTCCCTACGTACACATCGTCGCCGCCCCCGGGGCTACCCACTACGATCCACACCTCCAGATCGCAGTTGTCATAGGTATCCCGGCACCAATACAGGCTGCCGAAGGACCAGAACTCCAGAGTGGCCGAACTCATGGGTGGCAACAAGGGGCTGAGCAGCCATTCATCCTGGGGAACGAGCGCCGGATCGTATTCGACATCGGCGGCATGGAGCCCGGTATGAGGTGTACCCAAGGCCATCAGTTTCCAGGTCTCGTTGGGGTTGTTCTGTACCCGGCTCCAGCCTGAAGGAGGCACCACACCTCCCTCGAATCCTTCGGTCAGTTCGACGGGTACGAGCATCGGGTTATACCCTCGGAACACGAGCGGCAGGTAGATCCAGCTCGTCGGCGGCGCACCGCAGGACACCTGGAGATCCGCTGTCATCGTGGCTCCGGAGTTGCTGATGTTGGTCACCCCGATGCAGGAGTTCGTGCAGGCGTACCAGGAGCTGCTCTCCGGGTGGGTCGCCATCGTCCAGGTGCGGTTGTTCGTGCCCCCGGGGAACGGATCGTTCGCATCCCCCTGGTTCGTGCGGAACTCCAGGTGGCGCGCCCCATCGGCCTGCTCCAGCGCGACCAGGTAGTGCTGCCCGTCCGGGCAGTTGCAGTGCGGGTCGAGGGTGCATTCGTAGTCGTTCTGGAGGGAGTAGTTCCACATCGCCTCGTCCACGTGCCAGATCAGGAGACCGCTCCCGGGGAGGTACTCGTCGTAGGAGCCGGAGACTTTCTGGCGGTTCTCGAGCAGGAAATACTCCTGGCTGGCCAGGGCGGAGGAGCGCAACTTCAGCACCGTTTGTGCCGGAGCAGGGTTGTTATACGCTTGAGGGATCGACTTCCCGGAAACGTTGCTCGGGACGTTCGTCGCGGCGACAAAGCCCATCTGCACGCGGCTCCAGGCGTCCGGCCAGGCGGGGGAACTGCCGTCTGTACCCCAGCCGCCGCTGTTCGGACCGTTCCAGGAACCGGACGCCATCAGGCTCCAGTCCCCGATCCCCGAAGAGGAGTAGTCCCGGTCGTAAAGGTCGGGGAGGTTCCAGAAGCCATGCCCCATCTCGTGGGCAAAGACGCCGATCGTCATGTCGCTCGTGGACGGGGTAACGCTCATCCAGTACTCCGGCATGATCACATAGTCGGCGATCGTCACCCCGTCGTAAGTGCGAGGGTTCATCAGGCTCCAGGAATGCGACCAGATGTCGTGCGGGTTGCCGGTGAACTCGGCCCCGGGCCCGGCGTGGATCAGCATGATCGGCTCTGCGTAGCCGTCCCCGTCGTTGTCGTACTGGGAAAAGTCGACCACGCTGTTCACCGCGTCCACGATGTCCTCGGCCAGTTTCTGGCAGTTGTTCGGGTAGGGGGAATCGAAGCAGTAGCCACAGTTGGAACCGCAATAGCCGACGTAGTAGGCGTACGTCTGCGGCGCGGTGCGCCAGCCCAGGCTGCTCGGCAGGTTCACGGTGACGATGTCCACCTGGCCGTAGGAGACCTCGTTGAAGTAGTCGCGCACGGAACCACGGCCGGCCACCGGGGCGGCGAAGATCAGGCTGTCGAAGAAGGAAGCGGTGACCGTGTTCGCGTTGTCGCTGAACTTGACGGCCACCGCGAGCGCGTTCAGGGTACCGGTCAGGCCTTTCGGGCGCGCGCGGGGCGTTTCGATCCCTTTCGCGCGTGCCCAGGCCGGATCGGCCAGGAAGCGCGGCAGGGCCAGTTCTCCGCGCTGGATCTTTTCCCAGACCCGTGGGTGAGGCGGCATCGCCTGGGGAGCACTGGGCGCCGCCGGGAGCAGTCCTGAGGTGAGAAAGAGCAATACAACGGCGAGAAGAGCAAACGAGCGGGACATCGGATTCTCCTACGCCCCTATTCAGGGGCAGTCTCAGGCTACAGCTCCTCGCACGACTCGACCTGAAGGATCCAGCCTCCACCTCCTTTCACTACCGTGCCCGTCAGGCGCAGGTGCCGCCCCACGAACTCCGGCATACTCTTCGGTTGGGATCCCCCCTCCGGCGGCCGCACGACCTCCAGCGGCGCCCAGGGGGTCACCTCCAGCCGGCCTCCGCCGGCTGCACGCAGGAAGAAGCGGACATCTCGCCCTTTTCCTTCCGCTTCCAGGACGCCCTCCACGACGATCTCTTGCCCAAGGAAGGCTCCCGGATCGGTGATCACCCGCCGCAACAGCTCCGCTGGCTTCTCCTGGATGGCCGGAGTAGGCACAGGCGTTGCCGCCGGTGCCACCGTCGCCGGTCCGCATCCCGCCACGAGGAACACCGCAACAAACGCGATCCCCAGGCTCCCGATTCGGTGCCTCATACGATGCCTCCTCCGGGCTGCACGCCACGGTGTGGCCCATGTATCCCGATCCGTGTCCCGCTCCGAGATACAGACGCGTGGCCGGGCTCGCTCATTGCCCACGCGTCAACGAGCGGGGACCGCCGTGTGGGTGACTTCCTGATCCGGCGCGAGCACTTCGATCCAGATGTTGCCCCGGTTGAGCGGGACCTCCTGGCCCAGGGCGTAGACGAAGCGCAGCTCGTCGAGCGCCTGGGGCCGGGACCAGTTCCCCTCCGTGCACCGGCCGTCCAGGCAGAAGAGCGCCTTTCCCTGCCCGGTGGTCTCGATCTGCATCCTCCCCTGTTCGTCGCCTGGGATGGGCCGCTGCGGGGTAAAAAGGATGACGACGTTCTTCACTCGAAGCTGCGCTCCGTTCAGCCGATCGATCTGCGGCCGGCCCCTGTAGAAGCGAAGGTAGTCGTTCTGCGCGGGATCGTAGACGTAGCGCACCGGGTAATCGAAGGATAGCGCGATCGTGGCGCTGATGGGCCGCGCCTCCGGCGGCGCGTCGTCTTTGTGCGGATAGCCCCGGTAGGCCAGGAAGCGGGTGATCTCCCAGTTCTGGAGGTACCCGTACAGGAGCTCGCTGCTCGTAAAGAGGTTATTCCAGGGCACCGGCTCGTTCGCTGTCCGCCAGAAATAGCCGCCCTCCCAGGTCATCGCCTCCAGGTTGGCCAGGCAATCGCTGCGCGCGAGCATCGAGAAGACGGGCGGGCTTCCACCCCAGTGCACAAAGAGCGCACCGTAGGGACAGGCCCACTCGATGTGGTAGGGGCGGGCGGAGCGAATAGGGCCCACCTGGGAAGCGCTCAGTTGCTCAAAGATCGCCAGATAACGGGGGACGTTTCCTTCGGTGACCGCTTCGTAGACGAGGCTGGCCTGCGAGAGCCCGTAGGTCTCGGCGTCGGACGGGATGAGCAGCGCCAGAGGCGGAAAGCGGGCCGCCTCCGGGTCCAGGGGCAAGCCGGTCAAGGGGGACTCGCCTGGAGGGTTCGGAGGCGTGGGCGGCGGGGTTGGGGTGGGGACGGCCGTTGGGCGCGGGGTGGGGTACGGCGTAGACGGCGGGGTCGCCGTCGGCGCGCCGCAGCCTGCAAGCAGCAAGGCCAGCAATAGGAATAGGGTAACGCCCGTGCACCGCATCGTCCGACCCCTACGGCTCTGGCACACGCCCGAGGGCATAGTCCACCGGGTCGCCCGGAGCGAGCACCTCGATCCAGATGTTCCCACGGTTAAAGGCGATCTCCTCGCCGGAGGCATCGAAGAAACGCATTTCCGCTTCCAGCGCCAGTTTTTCCCACCGGCCTTCGATCAAACGGCCGTCCAGGAAAAAGAGGGCATCCCCGGTACCGACCGTTTCCATCTCCAGCCGGCCTTTCGGGTCATCCGGGATCTTGCTTTGCGGTACAAAGACCACCACCACGTTCTTCACCCGGTGCTGCTGCCCGGTCAGCATATCCACGTGCGGGCCGCCCTTGTAGAAACGCACGTAGTCGTTCTGTTCCGGGTCGTAGGTATAGCGCACCGAGTAGACGAAGGAAAGGGAGATCGTCCCCGTGAGGGGACGGGTCTCTGGCGGCGCATCGTCCTTATGGGCATAGCCCTGGTAGCCCAGCAAGAGCGGCTTTTCATCCAGGTACTCGTAGAGCAGCTCGCTGCTCGAGAAGCCGTTGTTCCAGGGGATCACCGGGTCGTACCCGCGCCAGAAGTAGACGCCTTCGTAGCTCTGGCCGTCCAGTTCGTACAGGCAGACCTTGTTGAGCTCCGCAAGCAGGGCATAAGCCTGTGGGCTTCCGCCCCAATGGACGAAAAGGGGGCCGTAGGGACAGGCCCACCGGACGTAGTAGTCCCGGGCGCTGCGGATCGGGCCGATCTGCTCTGCCTGGAGTTGCTCAAAGATGCCCATAAAGCGCGGGATGTTGTATTCTGCCCGCGCTTCGTAGACGACCGAGGCCTGGGAGAGCGCGTACTGCTCCGAGTCCGACGGGATCATGACCACGATCGGCGGCCGGAGCAGCCGCTGGGGATCGACCTCCAGGCCACTGAGCGGCGCTTCCACGACGGTGGGGGTCGGGGTGGGAACGGGGGTCGGGGTCGCCGTTGGGGTGGGCGTGAGGGTTGGAAGAGGCGTGTGCGTCGGCGCAGGCGTGGGGGATGGGGTCCCGTTCGCTCCACTGCCTCGTGCCAGGCGGGAGCCGACGAACGCGAGCGGCACCAGGGCAACCACGATAAGCGCGATCAGCGCAAGCAGGATCGGATCGCGCCACAGCGGTCGACGGTTGTTCGGGGCAAGCGACATCGCTCACGAGCCTCCTGTTCGGTTTTTGGGGTTTTCCCACGCGGCCTGCAAAGCGATCTGCTCCCAGGCGGTCTCTGCCCGGCGTACGAGGTCCGGGGAGGCCGGATGGGGATCGTAGCGCGCGAACACGTAGGCTTCGGTCAGCGTGGCCTGATGGGGAGCCGTTCGCGGCATCGCCTGCTGCAGGTCGCGCAGGTATTCGTGGGGTGTCTGGCCGGCCCGCCGTTCGATCCCCCGCTCTAACGCGAGCAGCAGGAGCCGGATGTAGAGGCGGCGGATCGCCACGGTCGTGGGGGGGCCCTGCAGGCGGTCGAGCAGGTCGCGCAGGCTCGTCCGGTCGGCCGGCCGACGGAAGCGCTGCAGCCATTCCTGCAGGCTGTGACCGACCTCCTCCCACGCCCACAGCGATTCCCGCTCTTCACCTTCCTCACCCTCGAAGCGAGAGCGCGAGAGCAAGATCCAGATCGTATAGCCGATCGCCACGACCACGAGGGCGATGACGAGCCCGGTCAGTATGTAGCCCCAGAGGGGATTGATCAGGGTCCGGGGCGCCGCTTCCGTGGGTGGGGAACCCGGCAGCGATGGCCGCACCACTCCGGGTTGTTCTGGCGAGATCTCCGCCGGGCGGGATTTGGAGAAAAGGCCGGCGACGAGCTGGCCGACCGCGTAGACCGCGACGATGAGCGGGGTGAGGAGCCAGAGCACGCCCGACACGAGGTGCTCCCAAGCCCCCTGCAGGAACTCGCCCAGCTGCGGGGAAAAGAGCGACGTGATCAGGATGCCGATGGCCAGGATTCCGGCCACCGTGGGCAGCAGCACGATGAACCAGCGGGCCCCGGGCGCCTGGCCCGTACCTGCGCGACCACGGCGCAGCTGCGCTGCTGCCACCGCAAGAAGACCAAAGAAAAAGAACGCGGAGATGGCCCGAACCAGCGAGGGCCCGGCGCTCTCGATGTCCAGGAGGAAAAGCGAGCCGATCAGGATGAAGAAGGCAGACACCACCAGCCCGATGCGGAAAGAACGTGCCGGGGTTTCCATCTCCAGCCGTTGGAGCACGGCTCCGCGCCAGAGCAGGAGGATCCCGGCCACTGCGCCGATCGCGTGGCGGAGGAACAGGGGATGGTCGATGTTCGTAAGCGAGCGGAGCCAGCTCCCCCAGCTCTCGCCGTCGAAAAGCCCATACCGGTCCGTGGCACCGCCCTTGGCCACCCAGAGCGCTGTGCACACGGCCAGTCCGATCAGGAACGCGCGGGAGAAGCGTCCCCGGAGCCCGAGCCATTCCTGGACCGCAGCCAGCAGCACCCCTGCCAGGAGCAGGCCGAGCACCGCGAAGGCGTCGAGTACCGGCTCCGAAAGCTCCGGCACCGGCCGTACCGTAAGCACGTAAAGCAGGACGTAGACCCAGGAGGCCTCCATAGCGGCCGTACTGAGCACCATCAGGAGCCGGGTCCAGTCCAGGCGCATCGTCTACCTCAACGCCGGGGCACGTTCCAGGATGCGCGTCGGCCGGCCGGCAGGCCGGGTGTACGCGGCAGGAAGGCCCAGGCGAAAGATCTGGATTCCGCTGATCTCGGGCGGCTCGTCCCCGAGGTACAGCAGGGCGATCCGCCATCCATGGTCGCGCAGACGCAAGAGCATCGGACGCAGCCCTTCCTGCGCCAGGCTGCTGATCAGAACCAGGGTCGTTCCCAAAGGCAGCCGCGGCAGGATGGTAGGAAGGAGGCGCGCCATCCGGCAGGAGGAGAAGGGCACGAGTTTCGCCAGCTCCTCCAGGATCGTCTGCAACTGCCGCGGGTTGCGGCTCGGGGCGATGCGTACCGTCTGGTCGGACTCGGCGGCAACGCCGTTCACGTACAGCCCGACGGCATAGTGCGCCTCGATCGCCGCCTGGGCCACAGAGGCAGCCGCCGAGATGCCCAGCTCGGTGATCTCCGTCCGCAGCCCTTCCCAGTAGTGGGCGAAGGTGTCCAGATCGAGGAAGATGGCCATCTGGAGCGTGGCTACCGGCTCGAACTGCTTTACCTGGAGTTGCTGTCGGCGTGCAGTGGCCGGCCAGTGGATGTGCCGGAAGGGGTCCCCGGGCCGGTAGTCGCGCACGCCCACCGTGCGTACCGGGTCCGTGTAGAGCTGGCGCGGAGCGCGCGTTTCGCCCAGGAGGTAACGTGCCGGGATGCCCAGTTCGCCCAGCGGGACGACCTTGGGGTAGACGATGATGTGGTCCGTCTTTTCCGGAGTACTCGTGCGCTGAAAGAAACCGAACACGTCGCCGGCATAGAGCGAGACCGGTCCGAAGGTGTAGAGCCCGCGTGCCGGGCAGCGCAACCGATACCGCCAGCGTACCTGCTGGTACCAGCGCACGGTCGTACCACGGGAGAGGACGCGGACCCCCGGCGCGGCCGAAGGGTGGAGCCGGCCGCGCAGGAGCTCCACCTTCTCGGGAAAGCGGTCTTCCCACCGCACCCACGCCAGAGGCAACATCTTACGGTTGGTGAGCGAGATGACCATCTCGCACTCGTCACCGGGGAAGAGCCTGGTGTGGGAGAAACGCCGTTCGAAGGTCACGCCCTCCAGGGCATAACGGTTCCACATCCAGGCGATGCCGATCGTCAGGAGGAGCAGCAGCCCGAGGGCCACCAGGACGTGGGAGCGGGCAAGGAATCCAACGAGCAGGACGATAAAGATCAGGTCAAGCCAGGCCGGTGAAAACATCGCGATCGAACCATCCGGGCATCAGCCCTCTACCGGCACGGGGACGCTTTCCAGGATCTCGGCCAGGACGTCCCGAGCCGTCCGGCCGCGCAGGCGCACCTCCGGGTCGAGGATCACCCGGTGGGTCAATACGTAGGGCGCGATCGCCTTCACATCGTCGGGGATCACAAAGGAGCGTCCGGCGATCGCAGCGCGGGCCTGGGCCGTGCGGTAGAGGAACAGGGTACCCCGTGGGCTGGCTCCGAGTTCGATCGCCTGATGCTCGCGTGTCGCGCGGACCAGGCGGGCCACGTAGTGGCGGACAGAGTCCTCCACCCGCACCTCGCGCACGGCGCGCTGGGCCTGGAGGATCTCTTCCGCCTGGGCGACGGGCTGCAGGTTCTGCAGGGGATCCTCCCGCTCGTAGCGCAGGAGCATCGCCTCCTCTTCTTCCAGGGAGGGGTAGCCGATGTCGATCTTCAAGAGGAAGCGGTCCAGCTGGGCTTCCGGGAGCGGGAAGGTCCCCTCGAGTTCGATCGGGTTCTGGGTTGCGAGGACGAGGAAGGGGCGCGGAAGGGGCATCGTTTCCCCGTCGATGGTGACGGTTCGCTCCTGCATCGCCTCCAGCAGCGCCGACTGGGTGCGGGGAGTCGCACGGTTGATCTCGTCCCCGAGGATGATCTGGCCGAAGATGGGCCCCGGGCGAAACTCGAAGGCGTTCGCCTTCTGGTTGTAGTAGTTGATGCCGGTCACATCGGAAGGGAGGAGGTCCGGGGTGAACTGGATGCGGCGGAAGGTGCAGCCCAGCGAACGCGCCACCGCCCGGGCCAGGGTGGTCTTGCCCACCCCCGGCACGTCCTCGATGAGCACGTGGCCTTCGCACAGCAAGGCCACGAGCACCAGATCGATGACCGTTTCTTTGCCGACGATGACCCGGGACACGTTCGCCCGGATGCGCTGTGCAAGCTCCTGGACGTTTTCCAAAACGGTTTCTCCTTACGGGATCACCAGCGCTCTAACTGCATCGGCATGATCACGTGCACCTGGTCCGTGCGGCCCACCGGTTTAAAGACCCCCGGCCGGTCCGGCCCCTGAAATTCCAGGGCGACTTCCGGGGTGCTGAGGGCCGAGAGCGCCTCCTGGAGGTAGCGGGCGTTGAAAGCGATGCGCGTTCCTTCTCCGTCGATCAGCGTGTCGACCTCGGAGACGTTGCTCCCGATCTCGGTGGCGCTGGCGGAGACGAGCATGCGCCCGGCCGCTTCCCCGGCCTGTAGCTCCAGGCGGATGATGTTCGCGCCGTCCCGGGCAAAGAAGGAGGCGATCCGTACGGCCTTCAGGAACTCATCCCGGGAAACGATCGCTCGCGTGGCGTAGCTCTTCGGGATGATCGCCTCGTAATCCGGGAAGCGCGCTTCGATCAGGTTGGAGACGAGGTCGATCTGGTCCGTGTGGAAAAGGATCTGGTTCTGGCCCGGGGTGAGGACGATCTGCACCGGCTCTTCCTGGTCGGCCAGGCACCGTCCCAGCTCGTTCATCGCCTTCGCCGGGACGATGACGTTCAGCTCGCCCTGGGCCGGCCGCTCCAGGTCGAAGGAGCGACAGGCGAGCCGGTAGCCGTCGGCGGCGACGAGCGTGGCCAGGGTACCGCGGATGCGGACGAGCACACCGGTCATCGCCGGGCGTGTGTCCTCTACGGCCGCAGCAAAGACCACCTGGGCGATCGCCTCACGGAGCACGGCCGGCGCCACCTCGGCCAGCGGTTCGGCCTCCTCCAGGGTCGGGATGTTCGGAAATTCCATGGGGTCGATCCCCTTGATGTCCGCTTCGTAGCGCAGGCACTGGAGGTGGAGCGTGCGGGTGCGAGGATCGAGTTCCAGGTGCACCGGTTCGTTGGGGAGGCTGTTTACGAAATCGCTCAGCAGGCGGGCCGGCACCGCGATCCCCCCTTCTGCGCGGACCTGACAACCCACCCAGCAGGTAATGCTCAGGGAAAGGTCGGTTGCGGCCAGCTTCAGGCGACCCCGATCCGTTTCCATCAACACGGTGGTCAGGGCCGGGAGGGTACTCCGCGGGGATACCGCGTGGGAAACCAGGCTCAAACCTCGACGCAGGTTTTCCTGCAGGCACAGGACGTCCATTCCGACAGACCTCCTCCATACGGGATGGTCGCACAATTCGGCCTGATTATAGCACAACCGGACACACTTGGAAAGGTTGACACCTGCGCCCTTCCGTGCTAGCATAACGGCGACTCCGGGAGGTGTGCATGCGCGTCCGTTTCCTCGTGGTTCTCGTCCTGCTGGGGAGCCTGCTCAGTTGTACAACGGCGTCTCCGAGCGTACCTACGTCCCCTTCCCCGCGCGCGATCGTGACTCCCCCGCCTTCAGCAACGCCCACGCCGACCCCGCGGCCCACGGTGGGCCCCACACCGACCCCTACGCCTGCCCCCACGGCGATGCCGGGAAATGTGGAGCTGCGCGTGGAGCCGGTGCAGCTAGAGCCCGGCCATACGCTGGCGGTGCGGCTGCTGAGCCCCTGGCCGGTCACGGCTGAAGGAAGGCTCGGGGAAACGGCGCTGCCCTTCGTCTCGCAGGACAGCGGGCGGCTGCATGTCGCGTTCGTGGGGATACCGGTGAATGCAGCGGAAGGGGTGCAGCAGGTCGCCGTACGCTGGCAGGACGCGAGCGGCCACGGGGGCGTCCTCACGGCGACCGTGGAGCTGCTCCCGGCCCGCTATCCGGTCGAGACCATCTACCTGGCGCCGGATCGCGCCGCACTGCTGGACCCGGAGATTGTGGCCGCCGAGTGGGAGCGGTTGGAGCCGATCTGGAATACCTGGTCTCCGGAGCGGTTGTGGAGCGGCAATTTCATCACCCCGACCCGTGGCCATATCTCCTCGGCCTTCGGGACGCTGCGCTCCTACGACGGAGGCCCGCCCACAAGTTACCACAACGGGGTGGACATCAGCAACCCGGAAGGGACGCTCGTTGTGGCAGCCGCGCGGGGAAAAGTCGTGCTGGCGGAGAAGCTCCAGGTGCGCGGCAACGCGGTGATCCTCGACCACGGCTGGGGCGTACACAGCGCCTATTACCACCTTTCGATGATCCTGGTGGAAGTGGGAGAAATGGTGGACGCCCGGCAGGCGATCGGGCGGATGGGGGAAACAGGGCTTGCCACCGGTCCGCACCTGCACTGGGAGGTACGCCTGGGGGAGGTGCCGGTGGACCCGTGGGAGTGGGTGCGCCAGGGGGAAAAGTTCTGAGGACGGGTGCTTTCCGCGCGCAGGGTTGCAACCGTCGCTTCCCCGCTATCCAGGAGTACTCTTCTTCGGATCCGCTTCCTGTAAGCCGTGCCGGCTCTCAGGAGATCGAAGGGGCCTGTATCTCATCCCCCATATCGCCGATCTCGCCGGGCGCCGAGACGAGCGGCGAACCCGCCTGGAATACCTCAAATACCGCTATGGCCACGTGCAGCCCCGGCCCCACGGGGGCACGGTGTGCTTCTTGGGGCCTCGTAGGCTTTGCGCTCTGGCACGCTTATGCGAAGGGGAGCAGAACGCCCCTGGTCAGCACCGGGACAAGCGCGGCGATCCCGGGTCTTTCCCGGAAGATGGAACGAGCAGGCCTTCCCGGAGCCCGGCGCTCCGGGAAGGCCTGCCACGGAAGACGACCTCACAAAGTGGGCGGGGTCGCCGGAGGCATCGGAGCCGGGGGCTGGCGCAGCCTTTTGCCGCGCAGGTAAAGCAACACGACGACCACGGCCAGCAGCACGACCACCGCCAGCACCACCAGGCCGATGATCAGTCCTACGGAGCTCCCGCCTGCCGTCCCGACTTCGGCCTGCATCACGCTCGTGGGGTTGACCCAGGTCACGGCGTTCCCCTTGATTTCGCCGTTCGCGGAGTAGATCTTTCCGGCGCGCACGACGAAGGTCAGGCTGCCGCCCATCTGGGTAAGGGATGTGAGATCCGAGGTGCCGGGGTCGAGCTCGAAGCGGATGCGCTTGTTTTCCAGTGTGGTGATGGTCGCGTTGTTGTCAAAGGCGGTTTCGTTCAGGAGATCCCATCCCTGGCCAGCCATCGTCACGGAGTAGACATAGTCGCCGTTGTCCTGCTTCTTCATGTCCATCCGGGCCTGGACCCCTTTTCCTTCGTATTCCGCCTGCTGTTGCTCCCAATCCTCGGCGGAGCTGGCCAGGGTCTCTTCGCCGATCATCTGTACCGTGGAGGCCGGGACAGTCATAGCGATCAGGACTTCCCACTTTTCGTCCGGCTTGAGGGTGATCTCTTCGCGGATCTGGATGCAGCCGGCCAGGACGAGGGCCACTACGGCCAGCAGAGCGACTTTCAGGGCGGTCTTTTTGCTCATCTCTCTCTCCGTTTCTTCTCACGTGCAGACGCGAGACTGTTGCCCAGACGGGCGCCGTCGGCCGGAAGAGGAACGCTCTTTCACCTCCTTGTTACGTTCGCGGAGCCGATCGGGTTCCCGCTGGCTTCTGCTGGCCGGGGCTAGCCTGTGGGTTCTTCCCAGTTTCGCTCGAGCCGGAACAGGGCCAGTACGGCACCCAGCAGCGTGGCTCCCCCGATTCCATAGCCGGTAACGATTTCCCCCACAGAGATCGGCCCTGGACCGGCGCGCAGGATCAGGGTGCTCAGGAGTACGGCGACCATGCCCAGACCGAAGGTAAGGACATAGATGCTGAGCACGGCCTCACGGGGTGTGAGGCCGGCCGCCACCAGCCGGTGCGAAAGGTGGTCCTTTCCCGGGGTGGTGAGCGGGTTCTTTCCCCGACGCAGACGGGAGATCGTCACAAGGGTGGTATCGAAAATCGGGATGCCCAGCACGAGGATGGGGATCATCCAGGTGATCAGGTCGGCGTTGTGCGGAAAGGGTGGGGAGGGAAAACGGAGCTTGATCCCCAGCGCGGCCAGAAGGAAGCCGATGAAGAGGCTCCCAGCATCCCCCATAAAGATGCTCGCCGGGTTGACGTTGTACCGCAGAAAGCCGATGCAGGCCCCCAGGAGGGCCGCCGCCAATGCCGACACCAGGTACTGGCCGCTCCCCGCGGCAAGGAGCAGGAAAAAGCCCGCTGCGATGGCTGCGACGCCTCCCGAAAGGCCGTCCATGTTGTCCAGGAGGTTCAGGGCGTTCGTGATGCCGATGACCCACACGAAGGTGATGGTCAGGTTCAGCCAGGGCCAAGGAAAAGCGCGGACCGATACCCCCGCAAGGATCAGGATCGATGCGGCCACCGCCTGCCCGAAGAGCTTGAAGAGCGGCCGCAGGCCCTTACGGTCGTCCCAGATGCCCAGGAAGGAGCAGAGGGTAGCGCCCACCACGATAGCCACGGCTTCCCGGACGTAGTAGCGCTCCTCCCCCAGGAAGACCAGCGCGAGGACGAAGCCCAGGTAGATCGCGACCCCGCCGAGGAGCGGGATCGGCTTCAGGTGCACCTTGCGGGCGTTCGGCTGATCGACCACGCCCAGCCGCAGCGCCATCCGGCGCACGACCGGCGTCGCGAGAAGTGTACCGGTGAGCGCGGTGATCAGGATCAAGAGGGTCCGTGCGGTGTTCATGGAGACCCACCCAACGCTTGACGGAGCGCATCGACCAGGGACTGCACCTCGCTCCGCTTCTCCGCAGGGGCCAATCCCAGGGCGCGTTCCGCCGCCTCCAGTGCCTCCTGAAGCCGGCCGGCCTTCCGGTAGAGCTGCGCGAGGTCCCACTGGGCCTGGTAGTCATCGGGGTTTTGGGCAGCGCGGGCCTCGGCCTCCTGGAGTTCCTGGATGTTCTGCGCGAACTGTTGCAACGCCTGGACGTCCTCGGTCGCCCCCTTCTCCTGGGCCATCTTTTGCGCGGTCGCCGTTTCCCGAAGCGCTGCTTCGAGCTGGCCGGTTTCGAAGTAGAGCAGGGCCAGGTTCTTGTGCACTTCGTAGGCGTCCTTGTGGACAAGTGCCCGCTCGAGGAACGCGATCGCCGCAGGACGGTCCTTGCGCAGGATGTGGATGTAGCCGAGGATCTGATAGGCATCGAAAGCCTGTCCGTGCAGGGTCTTGGCGCGCGATGCCCTGAGCTTCGGCTGTTCGAGCTCGGTTTCTGCACGGTGGCCGATCTCCAGCAGCGCCTGCACCACTGGCTCGTCCACCCCGGCCGTGACGAGCGGTTTCACGCGGGCTTCGACCGGGTTCCTGGCCTCGTCCGGGTGTTGTCGCGCCCAGAGGGCATACGCGAGCGATTGCTGCTGGGAAAGGAGGCCCGGCTTCAGGGGAAGCCCCTTACCGTACATCAGCGCCGCTTCCTCGTACATCCCGCGCATCCAGTAAAGGTCGCCCAACGACAAGTACGTGTCGCCGTAACCCTCGTCCAGGAAGAGCGAGTACTGAAGCTCTGCTGCGGCCAGGATGGTGAGCGCTTCCTGTTCCTGTCCCTCGGCAAGCCGGCTCAGGGCCTCCTCGCGGTAGCGCGCCGCGATCGGGAGGTGCGTGTCCCCGGCCCGGCCCCCGGAGGTGCGGTGGTGGTTTTCCCAGCCTTCGAGCCACGCCCTGGCCAGAGGCAGGGCGGCGGCGCGGACTTGATCTGAGGAATAGGCCGCGAGAAGGTAGATCTGCGAGAGCCGGTTGCGCAGGTCCGCGTTGTTCGGGGTCATCGAGATCGCCTGCTCGCCGTACTGGATCGCCCGCACGAGCTTTTGCGGCTGCTGTGTGACCTGGAACCAGCCCTGGTAGAGAGCGGAAAGGTTCCGGTAGTGGTCCGTATTCAGCGGCGAGAGATCGCGCGCCCGCTCGATCGCCATTCGGGTGCTTTCGAAAAGCGCCTCGCGATCCGCGTCCAGTGAGCTTTCTTCCGCCGCTCCCAGGTAGAGCTGGGCCAGCGAGAGGTAGAAAAAGTCCTCGTGCGGGACCAGGGAAATCGCCCGCTGCAGGCTGAGCAGCCCCTGGCCGGCATAGCGGATCGCCTCTTCGGTGTAGGTCTTCCTGCGCTTTTCGTCCGTCTCTTTGTCCGCCTGCTGCTGGTAGGCACTCGCCTGGGCCTGCATCTGCTGGGACTGCCAGAAGAGGATGTCCGCGTGCATCGGCCTCAGATGGAAGCGGGAGGTAAAGAGCAGGGCTCCCAGAAAGACGACCGCATAGAGCGTGCCCCAGTTCCCAGGGATGCCGCGCGCGGGAAGCGCCGCGCGGCCGCGTCGGCGGGCCTTCCGGTGCCCTCCGCGCGGCACTTCCGCCGGCACCTCAAGCGCCTCCTCTTGAGGGGTCGGCTCGTGGAAAGGAGGCATGAACGTCAACGCCACGGCGACCCCCATCGCAAGCCACATATACATCCGCGTGGAAACGATCGGGATGCCGAAAAGGGACTCGAAAAAGTGCGCCGCGCCGAGGCTGAACAGGCTTACCGCCAGAGCCTGCGAAGGGACGTCGGGGGCTTTCCAGAGCAGACGCCAGACGAGGACGAAGAAGGCGATGAAGTAGAACCAGTAGGCAGCAAGCCCGAGGGCGCCCAGGGTGATCAGTTCGTCGATCACCGCGTTATGGGCCCGGTCGGGCGAGGCGTTGCGCTTTTCCACGTGGGCCAGTTCCGGAGGGTAGTACGGGTTATAGGCGACGTGCATCGATTCCGGGCCGTAGCCGATGAGGGTGCGCAGCGGATGGGCAAAGATCATACCGACGGAGCCGGTGCCGATCTCGTCGCCGAACCAGATCAGCACGCGCACCTTGCCCGTGCCGGAAGCGGCATCGGCCATCCGGCCGAACCGGCCCAGGTAGGGGATCCTCTTCAGGGGCTCGATCCGCTGTTCGACAAAGGAAGCGACCTGCGGGTTGCGCATCGCGATCTTGCCCAGAAGCGGCGTGTCCGGCAGGTTAAAGATGGCCAGCAGCACCAGCCCCAGGGCGGCAAGGCCAAGGAAGGCACCCAGCGCGACGCGGGCCCGGCGCCGGAGCAGCCATACCACAGGAAAGGCAAAGAACACGCCTACCAGCAAACCCAGCAACGGCCCACGGCTCTGGGTCAGGATAATGCAGGCCGTCTGGAGCAGGGCGAGGAGCCCGTAACCCAGGAGCTGGGTCAGGTAGCCGATCCGGCCCCGGCTCTGGGCCACGAGCATCGGGTAACAGGAGGCCAGGAACGCGATCAGGGCAACCAGGTAGAACCACCAGAGCGACGGCTCCGGCCGGGTGGGGAGCCAGAGCTTGATGACCTGGAAGAGCACCAGGCTTTGCAGCAGGATCAGGATATAGATCGCGTCCGCCCAGAGAGCATCCGGGCCCCACGGCTCGGTGGCGTGTTGCCAGCGGCTGAGAAGGGCCAGGGCTCCCAGGCCGGCCAGGTATCCGGCCCATACGAAGCCGTTCGTCCGCGTAGGCGCCAGCCCGACGATCACGGCAGCACCCAGCACAGCGACCGCGAGCGCGGTGGTGTGCGCATACGGCCGCAGCCGCCGGTGGACCAGCGTCACCAGGAGGTAGCACAGCACCGGTATGACAAGCGTGCCGAAAGCGGCGACCACGAATAGGAGCAAGTTGTGGCCGTACGGTTGCCAGACCTTCGCGGCGATCTCGGACGCGGTGACGCCGCTTTTCTCCAGGCGCGCCGCCTCCGCAGCGTAGGTCAGGGCCGTGCCGGCCGTGGCACCCAGCACGCAGATGGCCACAAGCACCCCAAGCAGGATCGGGTAGGTCTTGCCCAGGACGGAGCTTTTCCCTCCGGGGGTTTTCTCCGGGGGAAAGCTGCGACGCAGGCGGTCCCAGGCGGAAAGGAAGCGGTACCCTGTCAGGGGGAGGATCATGATGAGATACGCCGCGATAAAGATCGCGTTCCCCATCGTGGAGGCGACGCGGAACTCCACGTCCCCCATCCAGGGGAGAGGATCGATCCCCAGTTTCTGCACGATGCCGTAGAGCGCGGCCGGGACGCTCGAAAGCAGGATCACGGTGATCAGGCGGTTCAGCTGTTCCCGCCGGCGGAGGTTAAAGGCAAGGATGAAGAAGAGCCCGATGTACGCCAAGACGGTGAGCGTACCCTGCTGCCGGACGTAACCGCCGTACAGGCTGGCTTCGGGGAACACGGAGCCGATGGTGGCGATGACATGCACTGCCGCGTAAGCAAGTGCGGGCACTACCAGGCTGGTCTCCAGCGCCTCCCGCCAGGAACGGCGTAGCGCGAACCCGGCCGCGACAAGGGCCAGGCCCGCGGCAAAGAGCATGAAGAAGGTGCCGACCATCTCCAGGGCGGCCTGCAGCAGCCGCGCGCCGAACGGGGTGGGGCCGATCTCGAAGAGCCGTGTGGCTCCGGGCTCCCAGGTCAGCATGCCGAGCAGAGGGTCCTTCCAGGTCAGGAGGCGTACCACGAGGAGGGCCGCCGCGAGCACACCGCTCGCGAAGCCGACGCCCAGCACGGCCCTGCCCCACCAGGGCGCGTGGGAGAGTTCTTCGCGCTTTTCCTCCAGCGTGCGAACGGCCCAGACCCCCAGCATCAGCGTGACGAGGGAGCGAAGCACAAGCGCCTTTTGGGGCTCGAAGATGCGGCTGTCCTTCGTGTAGATGTTGAAGTAAAGGGTGACGAGGACGATGGCGAGCAGCCACATCGCTTCCAGGGCGTTGTCGCACCAGCGACGGAATCGAACGGACACGGCTTCCTATTCCTCCTGTCCCGCACGGCGCCTGCGTGCATGTTCCCAGATCTCGCGCGCACTTTCGCGATGGGTGGGGGAAACCTCCGGGCCCGCGAGCATCACGGCGAGCTCTTCCAGGAGTCGGTCTCCCTCCAACCGGGCGGCCCAGGTGCTGGTCCGCCCTGCCCGGACCGCTTTACCGATAGAAAAATGGGCATCCGCATAAGCCGCGATCTGCGGCAGGTGGGTGATGCAGATCACCTGGTGGTGCCGCGACAGACCCCAGAGTTTCTCGCCGACCACAAAGCCGCTGCGGCCGCCTACCCCGATGTCGATCTCGTCGAAGATCAGGATCGGCGTGGCATCGGCCTGGGCGAGGACGCTCTTGATCGCCAGGAGGAGGCGGGAACTTTCTCCTCCTGAGGCGATCTGGGCCAGGGGACGCGCCTCTTCGCCCGGGTTAGGGGAGATCAGGAACTCCACCCGGTCGATGCCGGTAGAGTCGAAAGCATACCGGCCCGGAGCCAGGGAGGGGTGCTCCTCGACGTACAGGCCGGTCGGGCTCGGCGTACGATCGATCTGTACATGGAACGTTGTGCCGGCCATGCTGAGTTCGGTGAGTGCCGACTCGACCGCTTCGGCCAGCCGGACGGCGGCCTGTTCGCGGAGGAGCGAGAGGCGGCCCGCCGCCCTTCCGAGGCTGTGCAACAGGCGATCTTCCTCCTGCAGCAGTTCCTGCAGGCGCTCCTCGCCGTGGTCGAGGGAAGCGAGCTCCTGCCGGGCGCGCTCCGCGGTCGCCAGCACCTCCTCGATGGTGGGACCGTACTTGCGCTCCAGTTCGCGGATGAGGATCAGGCGTTCCTCGACCTCCTGGAGGCGGCGAGGGTCCAGATCGAGCCGGTCGCGGTAGGCACGGATCCAGTGCGCCAGGTCGCTCACCTGGTCGGCCAGGCCGTTGAGTACCTCCAGCTGGGGGGCGAGCGCGGGGTCCAGATGCGCGAGCGTCTCCATTTCGCGCTGTGCCATTCCGAGCAGGTCCAGGATGCCGCCGGAAAGGGGGCGGGCCGGCCGGCCTTCGGCGCCGTAGAGGAGCGTGTGGAGGCGCTCGGCGACCTCCAGCAGGCGCGCGGCGTTCTGCAGGCGGTGCCGCTCCTGACGGAGCTCTTCTTCCTCCCCGGGGCGCAGGCGAGCCGCGGAGATCTCCTGGAGGCGGAAGCGGAGGGCATCGGCCCGCTCCGCACGCTGTGCGCGCTCCTGCTCCAGGGAGCGGATCTCCTCCCGGATCGCGCGCAGACGGGCGACCCCCTCGGCGACCTCGTGCCGGAGCGGGAGCACGCCCGCGAACCGGTCGAGCAGCTCCAGGTGGTTTCGGACACGGAAAAGCGATAGGTGCTCGCTCTGCCCGTGGATATCCACCAGCCGCTCCCCGATCTCGCGCAGCAGGTGGACGTTCACGGCACGCCCGTTCACCCGCGCGAGACTTCGCCCGCTGGCCCCCAGTTCACGGTAAAGGATCAGGTTTTCCTCCTCTTCCGGCAAGAGGCCGTACTCGTCCAGCAAGGGCCGGATGCGCTCGAGGGATGCTTCGTCCAGGGCAAAGACGCCCTCGATTTCGGCACGGTCGCTTCCGGTCCGCACCACGGTGCGGTCGGCCTTGTCCCCCAGGAGCAGGCTCAGAGCGTCGATGATGATCGACTTGCCAGCCCCGGTTTCGCCGGTGAGCACGTTCAGGCCGGGGGCAAACGATAAGCTCAGCGCTTCGATGATGGCGAAGTTGCGGATGCGGAGCTCCAGGAGCACGCTTGGTCCTCCACCGCGATCGTCGGGTTCATTGTACTGCAAAAGCCCTGGGTCTGCAACCAGCGTGGACTGTGTGCAACGGCTCTTCCCGGTTTCCATATTCTCCCTCTCCCGTCGCTTTCCCTTCTTGCCGTGCGGTGGGATGATACCAGAAATGGACGGGCGCGTCAAAAAGCACAGAGAGGGGAAAAGGGTTGGAGCAGACGGCTTCCGCCCGCCCGAAGCCCCTACCCTTCTCCTGCCGCCGACCGGCAGGGCCGAGAGGCCTGGGGGCAGGATGAGACTCAAGACACGCACCCTCCGCCCCAACTCGTGCCCGAACATCCGTGCAGGAACACCGGCCGCTGCACAGGGGACAATGGCCCGGCCGCATCTCCGCTGCTGGAAGGCACCCTTCCTGGCACAGAGAGGGCAGGCCCTACTCCTGCGGCAGCTCGTAATCGTCCCCGAGGATGACCAGGATGTCGGCCCCTTCCGGCGGCAAGACCCCCAGCTGCGTGTAATCGGGGAAAACGAAGGTGTATGCCGGGTCGGTATGCAGGTGCTGGACGAGCTGTTGCCGTGTAAAGGGCAGGTCGAGGTTGTCCAGGATGAGGGTATGGGTGTAGTGCCCTGCCCGGGTGTCCTGGAGGATGGACACGACGTTAAAGCCGCGGGCGCGGAGGTAATTTGCCGTGTTCTTCGCAAGGTCCGGGACCCAGGTGCCGTTGCGGACTTCGATACGCGCATCCTCTTCTTTTAGCCGCCGCACGACCGGGTCCATCTGCATCTCCTGCACGATTTGGGCCACGCAGGGCATACAGGGCTCCAGGTCGGTCGTGCCGGAGATCTCGGAAAGGACTTTCCAGTCCAGGGCGTAGGAAGCGATGTTCTCGCGGTCGATCCTGGGGGCCAGACGGGCCAGGGCATAGATCGTATCCAGCGACATATCCGTTTCCAGGGTGTCGCCGAGTTCCTGGAAAAGCGCGTCCATACGGCCCAGGTCGGTCAGGAGGTCCATACGGAGGATGCGCTCCCGTAGGGCGAGCAGCACCTGTTGCTGGCGGCGGTTTCGTCCCAGGTCGCTATCCGCATGGCGGGAGCGGGCGTACTGGAGCGCCGTACGTCCGTCCATGTGCTGCAGGCCGGCCGGGATGTAGATCCGCATGTACCCATAGTCCTCGGTCGGGTACTCGTTGTCCAGAAGCGGCCAGGGGACATCC
>JBDOIE010000128.1:0-1930 GCA_041082245.1 Chloroflexia bacterium | reverse complement strand
CCCTGCCGGCCTTGCGGCGCCGCTGACTCCCCCGCTTGACCGGTCTCCGGAGAAAAGGCTCCAAGCGACGAACAGCAGTCTCTAGTTGTTGGTCGCATGGCAGGTGTTGGAAATCGTGCGGGGAGTGCAAGTCAAAGAGGGCGGTCACACCCGGCTGTCTCTAAAGCGGTGGCCGCTAGGCGGCGGAAGTACTGAAGATCCTCGGCGTGCGCCAACTGTACCCCACTGCCGCTTTAGTGCTACTGGGTCATAAACGTTTGGGCAGCTGGAAAGCTGCCCAGAAGGGCCCTCGCTACCTTCTGCTGCAGGCTCGCGATCGAGTGCGGCTCAGCCCGGCGGCCGTCGCCCCCGGCTCGGTTAAGATTCAAGAGTTCTGCAAAAACAGATTTGGAACATGATGTTCCTAATGGAGTTCAAATCAGAAGACTCCCTGGGGGAATCGAGGAGGACATCATGACCCGAAGCAAGCATAGCGCAAAGAAGGCAGAAGGGAAAGAGCGGATCCGGGAGTTGTTCGAGCAGGATGGGGATCTGCTGAAGGAGTGGATGCGGATAGCGCTCCAGCAGGTGCTGGAGACGGAGATGGAGGAGGCGGTAGGGGCCGGCAAGTGGGAGCGGAGCCCGGAGCGGGTAGGCTACCGGGCGGGCTATTACCAGCGGAGCCTGAGCACGCGGGTAGGGAAGATCGAGCTGCGGGTGCCGCAAGACCGGCAGGGGCGGTTTCGCACGGAGGTGTTCGAGCGCTACCAGCGCAGCGAGAAGGCGCTGGTGAGCGCGATGGTGGAGATGTACGTGGAGGGGGTGTCGACGCGGAAGGTGAAGGCGATCACCGAGGAGCTGTGCGGGCAGGAGTTCAGCTCGGCGACGATCAGCCGGATGGTGGGGCGGCTGGATGAGGAGCTGGAGCGGTTTGCGCGGCGGCGGCTGGAGGAGGACTATCCGTATCTGATTCTGGACGCGCGCTACGAGAGGGTGCGGGAGCAAGGGGCGGTGCGGTCGCAGGCGGTGCTGGTGGCGATAGGAGTGAACTGGGAGGGGCGGCGGTGCGTGCTGGCGGTGGAGTTGGCGAATCGGGAGAGCCAGTCGAGCTGGAAGGAATTTTTGGAGGGGCTGCGGGCGCGGGGGCTGAAGGGGGTGGAGCTGGTGCTAAGCGACGATCATGCGGGGTTGCGGCGGGCGATCCGGGAGCTGTTGCCGGAGGCGGTGTGGCAGCGCTGCTACGTGCATTTTCTGCGCAACGCGCTGGATTACCTGCCGCGGAAGGCGGATGACGACTGTCTGGTGGAGCTGCGGTGGATCTACGAGCGGCGGGACCTGGCGGAGGCACGGCGGGACCTGGCGGCGTGGCTGGCCAAGTGGGGGCCGCGGTATCCGAAGCTGTGCGCCTGGGTGGAGGAGAACATCGAAGAGACACTGAGTTTCTACCGGCTGCCGCGGCAACATCACAAGCATCTGAAGTCGACCAATCTGTTGGAGCGGTTGATGGAGGAGATCAAGCGGCGGACGCTGGTGGTGCGGATCTTTCCCAACGCGGCCTCCTGCCTGCGACTGGTGCGGGCGCTGGCGGTAGAGATCCACGAGGACTGGATTGAGGGAACGCGGTATTTGGACATGGAGCCGCTCAAGGAGCAGAAGAAGGAGGCGCGGAGGCGGTTGGAAGAGGCGGCCTGAACGCTAAGCTGTTCCGGGCTACGCCCTCCACAGCTTAGCGTTCCCCAGGAGCATCAGACTCAGAGAAATTGCAGAACTTGACAAGCACAACTGGAGCGTGAACGACACGCCGTGCGAGACATCACCCAGGCCGTAGCTGAACGCGACTTGTCGAAACTCGGCAGCCGGCTCCGCCATACCTGCGGCTCTTTACAATCACACGCGGATTCCAGACCCCGTCTGCGCTTCTTTGCTTCGTTCATGCAAACTGGACCAGACC
>JBDOIE010000236.1:0-14012 GCA_041082245.1 Chloroflexia bacterium | reverse complement strand
GCGCGCCGAGTTTGCGGAGCGCGCCGTGCGGGCGATGGAGGCCCTTGCTGCCGCCCACGACGGCCGGCGCATCGTGGTCGTTTCCCACACCGGCATCCTCTGCGGGTACCTGGCACACCTTTTCCTCGGGAGCGCCCGCCGGTGGCGCGAATTCCTGCTGCGGCCGGCTTCGGTCACCTGTGTCCAGGTCGGCGCGGACGGAGCGCGCCTCCTGCTGCGGGACGACGTCTCGCACCTCGAATCCGGAGGTCCCGATGGGTGAACGCATCCGCACCTTCGTCGCCGTAGAACTTCCGCCGGCCGTGCAGCATGGCCTGGCCCGGGTGCAGGAGCAGCTGAAGCGCAGCCGAACGCCGGTGCGATGGGTCGCCCCACACCAGATCCACCTCACGCTGAGTTTCCTGGGGGAGATCCCGGCCGGGGAACTGCCTGCGGTAGAGGAAGCCGCCGGCATCGCGGCGAGCGAAGCCGCTCCGTTCGAGCTGGAAGCGTGCGGCCTGGGTGTCTTCCCGAACCTGCGACGACCGCGGGTCGTATGGGTCGGCTTGGCGGGAGAACTCGAGGCGCTGCGCCGCCTTCAGGCCCGCCTGACAGAGGAGCTTGCTGCACGGGGATTTCCTCCCGAGGAGCGCCCGTTTTCCCCGCACCTGACGCTAGGCCGCGTACGGCCCCAGGCCCGTCCCGAAGAGGCCCGGGCGCTCGGGCAGACAGTTGCCGGGCTAAAGCTGGGATCGTTGGGAAGGTGGTCGGTACGCGAAATCCGGGTGATCCGGAGCGACCTCCGCCCGGAAGGGCCGCTGTATACCGTGCTCTACGCTGCACACCTGGGCGGGGCCTAGCACTGCGGGCACGGTGCCCCTATGAAGCCGGGACCGAGCCGCGGACACGGCCACGGGCGAGTGAGGCAAGCATCCCCAGGAGAGCGAGCACAGTGAAGAGCCGGAACCCCGTGTGCATGGTCTGCAGGAGTGGGCCCGCGAGCGCGGTCCCCTGCCCCGCCCGGGCGAGTTCGAGGGAAAGGATCAGAAGGACAATTGCCATGCTGGAGGCCTGGCCCACCAGCCGCATGGTCGCCAGGGTGGACGAGGCCAGCCCATAGTCCCGGGAAGCGACCGAGCTCATCACGGCGTTCGTGTTCGGCGAAGAAAAGAGCGCATAGCCCACGCCCAGCAGGACCTGCACCCAGAGTACCGCGCGCACGCCGGTCGTGGCATCGAAGAACGAGAGCAAGAACAGCCCGACGGCCATCAACCCCATCCCAAGCGAGCTCAGCACGCGGGGCTCGATGCGCTCCGAAAGCCACCCTGCCGCCGGCGAAAGGAGTGCCATCAGGGCCGGTTGCACGAGGAGGATCAGGCCGGCTTGCCGGGCGGCGATCCCGTGCACCTCCTGCAGGTACCGTGAGAGCAGGTAGGTCAGGGCAAAAGTCGCGGAGTAGTGGATGAGCGCCGCCAGGTTCGAGAAGATGAACGGGATGTTGCCGCGAAAGCGCCGCAGGTCGAGCAGCGGATGGGGTTGTCGCCACTGCAATGCCCCAAAGCCGCCCAACCCGAGGAGGCCACCAACCGCAAGATAGGGCGCCAGCCGCACGCCTTGCAGCGACGACACGCCATACATCAGCGCGATCAGCGCCAGCGTATAGAGCAGCGCCCCGCCCCAGTCGAAGCGCTCCCCGGCCGCTCCGGTCCATTCCCCGCGCAATGTGAGCAGCGCAAGTCCGATGATCCCGACCGACAGGGCCGCGTTCGCCCAGAAAAGGGAGCGCCATCCGAGCTGGTCGGTCATCCAGCCACCGAGCACCGGTCCCAGGGAAAGCCCCGTGTAGACAGCGGCCGTGTTCACCCCCAGCACGCGCCCGCGTTCCTCGCGCGGATAGGCCGACGTAAGGATGGCCACGGCCGTCCCGAAGAGGAGCGCACCGCCCACGCCCTGTAGCGCCCGCAGGGCGATGAGCCACCCCGTCGATCGCGCCAGAGCACAGAGCGCGGAAGCCACAGCGTAAAGGGAGCAGCCCGCGAGGAAGATCCGCTTGCGGCCTGCCAGGTCTGCCAACCGCCCGAAGGGGACCAGGAACGCCGCCGCAGCGATGAGGTAAACGGACACCACCCAGGTACTCTCTACCGGTGTGGCCCCGAGTTCCCGCCCGAACGCCGGGACCGCCAGGTTGATGGAGCTCGCCATAAAGGGAGTGAGGAACGAGGAAAGGGTCGTGATCAGAAGCGTGTAGGTGCGACGGGAGCGCTCGCCCTGCATCGTATGCCTCCTTGCTCGGGCCGGAAACATTGCGGGCGCATCTTAGCACAACGTTCCCTTCCCCGCAATAGGGCAGGCTCCCGCCTCCACAAACGAGCCGGGCGGCCCCACGCGGAGCCGCCCGGTGCACAGGGTAAGGGTTACTCGACCTTGACCGAGATCTTCTTCGGCTTGACCTCTTCGGCCTTCGGGACGCGCAGGGTGAGCACGCCGTCCTTCAGGTTGGCGACGATCTTGTCGGGGACGATGGTGCCCGGCAGGCTGATGGAGCGGGAGAACTTGCCGAAGCGGCGCTCCTGCACCAGGCACTCGCCCTTGACCTCTTTCTCCTCGGCCACTTCGCCGCGGATGGTCAGGATGCCAGCCTCGTAGGTGACCTCGATGTCTTCCGGCTTGACCCCGGGCAGGGTGGCCTTGATCGTGTACTCGTCGTCCGTCTCGTAGATGTCGACCGGCACCATGCCGAAGAACTCACCCCGCCGCCAACCCCATGGCCGGAAGAAGGCCTCGTCGAAGAAGCGGTCCATCATCTCTTCCATGCGCCGCAGTTCGCGGAACGGCCGCCAGCGTACCAGCTCGCTCATCGTCATCACCTCCTTCGTTCCGGGTTGCTCTAAGGCAACTGCAGCCTCATAGATAGGCGAGGGCCATTAGAGAAAGGATGGAACTCCGTTAGCGTTCCATTAGCGTACCGATCCTTGCGGTGGTATAATGCCCTTTGGAAACGTCTGCTCGACGGAGGTCCGGATGCACTGCCCGCGGGAAGTCGTTGCCGGAAAGGCGACAAGCCTGCGTTTTCTCCTTTTCGACCTGGACGAGACGCTCTACCCGACCGACACCGGTATGTTCGAGGAGATCGGGGCCCTCATCCACCGCTACCTTGAGGAACGGCTCGGCATACCCCGCGAGGAGGTACCCCGCCTGCGGCGGGCCTATTACGAGCGGTACGGCACGACCCTCCGGGGCCTGCAGCTGCACCATCAGGTGGACCCGGACGACTATCTCGCCTTCGTCCACGACGTGGATGTGACCCGTTACCTGCGCCCGAACCCGGCGCTCGATACCGTGCTGGCCACACTCCCTCAGGAAAAGGTCCTCTTCACGAACGCCTCCCAGGAGTATGCCCTTCGGGTCCTGGATGCCCTTGGGGTCCGCCGCCATTTCCGGCGTATCTTCGACATCCGGGCGCTCGGGTACCACTGCAAGCCGGACCCGCTCGCCTATCAGATCGTGCTGGAAGCGCTGGAAGCCGAAGGGCCGGAGTGCCTGCTGATCGAGGACACGGTGCGCAATCTGAGGGTCGGCCACGAGCTCGGGATGCACACGCTCCTCGTGGGAAAGGCCCCAGAGGCCCAGGACGGGGTGGATTTCTGGGTACCCGATATCCTGGAGCTCCCCCGCGTTGTCACTGCGCTCCGCCGACGGTGAGAGCTGAAGGCTCCCTCACGAACCGAGCATTCCCACAACCAGGCCGGCCGCACAGACCAGCGCCGAAATGAGGTCTCCCACCGCGCTGAGAAAGAGGTTTCCGAGCGGCTGCAACGAAGGGGCCCAGCGGAGGACGAGTCGCTGGCGCAGCGCGCGCTTGGCGGCGTAAACCGCTCCCGAGGCCAGCGCGCCCACCATGGGGGCGATGAGGAACCAGGCCGGAGGTAAGACCCGATCGGAAGCACCGAGCACCAGAGCGCCCCCGATCGGTCCCAGGAGCATCTGTCCGAGGTCGTGCGCCGCGCCCACCCACTTCTTCCGATCGCGTTCCTGGGGCGGCACGACGAGCGACTCCCCGGGAAGATAGATCTTGTCGAGGAAGAGCTCGGCCAGCAAGAGGACGCCAGCCACGATAACGAACCAGGTTTCCCCCAGGAAAGCGTAGCGCGGCAAAGGCTGGAACCGCCCGGTGAAGCGGGCCATCGCCGAGGCCAGGAGCAGGGGCAGGAAGGGATTGAGTCCTCCGGCCGTCGCCCAGAGCAAGCCGCGCAAAAGGGAAAACATCGCGTCCTCCCGCGTTTCTGCAGGCCACCCTCCGTCTTGATGCCAAGCGGCATTCTACCACAGGCGGGCCGATTTTGCGAGACCAAGCACCATGTGATAAAATGCCGCGTACCAGTTTTCCACGGGAGCTGACCATGTGTCTTGCCATACCAGGGCGGGTCCTGGAGATCGACGACAGCGGCTTCATGCGGATGGCGAAGGTGGACTTTGGCGGGGTGGTGCGCGAAGTCTGCCTCGCCTATGTGCCTGAGGCGCAGGTGGGCGATTACGTGATCGTCCACACCGGTTTTGCCATCAGCCGGGTGGACGAAGCGGAAGCCCAGGAAACCCTTCGTCTCCTCGGCGAAATTGGGCTTGTGGAGACGAACCCCTAGCCTTCCTCCAGTTCCTTCAACACGGCTTCCACAGCGCCCGGCAGCGCTGCGGCGACCTCCGGAGTACATTCCTCCCCAAAGGTGAGCACGTCGACCGCTTCGACAGCGATGATGGTGATCCGTTCGTCCGCAGGCAACGCCATCCCCATGCGGCGGCCGAACGCGAGCGCGGCAGGAAGCGACACGTCGTGCGAGGAGCCGGCGTGCCGGGAGCAGCAGAGGTCGTTGGGGCCCAGGCGCCGGATTTCCCCCGGCCGGCCGTCCGGCGTGACGATCGCATCCACCAGGATGGCACGGTCATAGCCAGCAAGCAGGTCGAGCAACCGCAGCCCACCGACACTTGCCTCGGCAAAGGCTACGTCCTCGCGCGCTACCAGACGTGCCACTGCGCGCACGACGTGGATCCCGACACCATCGTCTCGCAGGATCGGGTTGCCCAGCCCCACGACCACCGTCTTCACGCGTTCCCCCCGCTGCCGGCCCACTCACGCTCCAGCCGCTCCGCGGTCTCCCGGATGAACTGCCAGGCTGCATGCACGTGGCGCGCTTCCGTGTTCGTCTGCCCCACGCAGAAGCGCAGGACATAGCGGCCGTTCAGTTTCGTATGGCTCAGGTACAGCCGCCCGCTCCGGTTCAGGCGCTCCAGGAGCGCTTCGTTGAACGCGTCCCCCGCACGGTGCCGGAAACAGACCAGGTTGAGCGGCACCGGCGCCGCAAGTTCGAACCGGGGATCCTCCTCTACCCAGCGTGCAAACTCCTGGGCCCAGGCGACGTGCTGCCGGACGTGGTGCTGCAGCCCTTCGACACCGTAGAAGCGGATCACGAACCAGAGTTTCAACGCGCGGAAACGCCGGCCGAGCGGGATCTGCCAGTCCCGGTAATCGATCACCGCCCCCGACTCGGTCGCCTTGTTGCGCAGGTACTCGGGGAGGATGCTCAGGGTGCGGATCAGCGCCGCCCGGTCCGCCACATAGAAACAGTCGCAGTCAAAGTTCGTGAACATCCACTTGTGCGGGTTGAAACAGTAGCTGTCCGCGTACTCCAGCCCATCGTGGAGGTAGCGGAACTCGGGACAAATAGCGGCCGTGCCCGCCATCGCGGCGTCGACATGGAGCCACAGGCCCTCCTCCCGGCAGATGCGGCCGATTTCCGGCAACGGGTCGATGGCGTTGGAGGAAGTCGTCCCAACGGTAGCACAAACGAAAAAGGGCACGAGCCCGGCTGCCCGGTCGCGCGCGATCTGCGCGGCAAGCACTTCAGGACGCATCGCGTAGCGCTCGTCCACCTCGATCAGGCGCAGGTTCCGCTGGCCGATCCCGGCGATGCGCACCGCCTTTTCCACCGAGGAATGGGCCTGGTTGGAGGCATAGGCGACCAGCCGGCCATCGCACCCTTGCTCGTTGCTTGCAAAGTTGGTGGCGCGTTCGCGGGCGGCCAGGAGCGCGCACAGGGTCGCACTGGAGGCGGTATCCTGAATCACACCGCCGCCGGTACTCGAGGACTTGAAGCGCTCCGGAAGCCCGAGCATGTCCGCCAGCCAGTCGAGGACGTGGGTCTCCAGCTCTGTGCAGGCCGGGGAAGTCGCCCAGAGCATCCCCTGTACCCCGAGGCCGGCGGAAACGAGTTCCCCGAGGATCGCCGGCCCCGAGGCATTGGCCGGGAAGAAGGCGAAAAAGTTCGGCGACTGCCAGTGGGTAATGCCAGGGAGAAGGACCCGTTCCACGTCGGCCAGGATGGCCTCGAAAGGTTCGCCCTTCGCCGGCGGTGCGTCGGGCAAAGCGGCTCTCACTTCCCCGGGCTGTACCTGCGACAGCACGGGGAACGACTCCACGCGCTCGTAGTAGTCAGCGATCCAGTCGACCACCGCTCGGCCGTAGCGGCGAAACTGCTCGGGCGTCATGTGGAAGCTCTTTTCCGTGGACATCTTCCTCCTCCGTGTAAACAGAACGTTGAAACGGCGATGCACTGCCCGCATACGGCAGGTGTGCGAAAATGGCTGCAAAGGAGCCACCTGCAAACCGGGATCCACTGCCTGCGCCGCTGCAGGCCCTATTCTACCACAACTGCGCGGAGTGGCCTCTTTCCCCCTGCTGTTCGGGAACGGCTCGCGCGGCCGTCCGCCTGGATCGTTGCGATTATGTCACCACAAGGGTTTCAGGAGGACATCCACGATCGTGCGGGCCCAGCGCTCGATCGCATCCCAGTCCCGAAAGTCGCCGACGGGCGCCTTGAGCCGCTGGACGATCCACCTCTCGGCCAGGTTCAATTTGTCAGGGTCGAGCAGGCCGTGGAACACCGCGATATCGCGCGGCCGGATCTGTTCCACCACCCTACGCAGCCCTTCAGGGAAACGCCAGCCCCGCAGGAGCGCAACGGGATCCCCCTCCCCAGTGGGGCCGCTGGAGAACAGCCACACCGGACGGTCGATCAGGTGTTGGGCATACGTTTTCAGAAACGCGGTAGCCTCTTTGCGCCATTGCCCCACATAGACTGCGCTCCCCAGGACCACCGCCGCGTACGCTTCCACCCCACCGACCTTCGCAACCGGGAATACATCCACGTCCAGGCCGGCTTGCCGGAGCACCAGCCCGATCCGTTCGGCGATGCCGGCTGTAGCACCGTACTTGCTCGCATAGGCAACGAGAACCCGGGTGTTCACCGTTCCTCCTCCCTCGAGCGCCGCAACACCATGGTGCAGCTCTCAACGGATCGAAGCAGCGCCAGACAAACCCTGCGTGGAGCGTCCCCCTGCACTCCCTGGAGCGGATGCCAAAGGGGCCGGCCCACCGACGTGTCTCGTTCTGTTGCGTTGCTCCAGACATCGCATATCCACATAGAACTCGTCGGGGCCGGACGGACACGCTTGCGTCCGGCCCCGCTCTCCGTACGCTTGCAGCCGATCAGAGGACCCCTTCCAGCACTTCCGCTCCGCTGCCTACGAGGTGCCCCACACCAAACCCGGGCGCGAGGAGTTCAGGGAGAAAGGGGCGAACATCCAGTTGCTTGTTGAGAAGCGCCCGGAACACACCGGCTGCCCGGATGTCCCCCGCGAGCTGAAAGCCACGCAGCCGGCCATCGCGCAGGTAGAGCGTGCGCAGTGTGTCCCGCCATGCCCTGCGCAGGACCTGGTCGCCCTCGGCATAACCTGCGGCGATCACCGGGACGCCCAGGTGCTTCAAGCTGTTCATCCGTTCCGCGCCTTCGTAGGGGACCCCGTAGCCCAGCAGGTTGTAGGCGACGACCCGTCCCTGGGCGATCGCGTTGGGAAAGATCGGGTGTACACGCGGTTCCCCAATCAGCCGGTCGCGCGCTTCCGCGACATCGCCTGCCGCGTACACGTCCGGCACATTCGTACGCAGGGTATCGTCGACAAGGACGCCGGTGCGTGTTTCGATCCCCGACCCGGCCAGGAACTCGATGTTCGGCCGGACCCCTGTGGCTGCAACGAACAGGTCGGCCTGCAGAAGACGGCCGTCTGCGAGCTCCACCCCGGTCGCCTGGGGCTCCCCCACGAAGGCCCGGGCCCGTGTGTTCAGCAGGACCTGGATCCCGCGCTCGCGTATGGCTCGGAGGACTACGGCCGCTGTCTCGGCGTCCAGCATGCCGGGCATTACGCGGTCCATCATCTCTACCTGGGTGACCTCGACGCCCAGGTGCGCAAGCAGGAGCGCGATCTCGACCCCGATAAACCCAGCGCCCACGATGACTGCGCGCCGCCCCTTGCCCCGGCGCACCTGATCTACCAGTGCTTCAGCAGCGCGCAACGACTTGAAGTTGTACACCCCGGGCTTGTCCACCCCCGGTATGGGCGCGTAGAGGCGGCTCCCTGTCGCCAGCACGAGCCGATCGTAGGGCACCTCTTCGCCTTCGGCTGTGAGGACGCAGCGCTCGCGGGGACGGACGGCAGCGACCGTCGTCCCCGGGCGCCAATCCAGCCCCGCCCGCTCGGGGAAATCGTGGCCTTGCCAGAAATGCACCTCTTCGCCGGTCATGAAGTACTCGACCATCCCTGGAGGCGAGTAGGGAGGGTACGGCTCCGCCGAAAGGAGGACGATCTCGCCGGCAAAGCCTTCCTCGCGCAGCGTACGCGCCACGGTGACCCCGGCCGGGCCTGCTCCTACGATCACCACCTGCATTGGGGCCTCCCTGCAGGACTGTCGTCCTGCGGCTACTCCGGCATCGGGATCGAAGCCGGGTCCACAGCGGATAGCCCCAGGCCCTGCCGCTTCCGCTCGATATGGCGTCGGATCAGCACTGCGGCGCGTTCCGGGTCCGGTTCGACGGCGAAGGCCGCGCCGACGACGTTCTCCAGCCCTGTGGTTAGAAGCTCAATGATGTGAGGGCTACCGAAGATCGGTGGCTGGATGCCGAGCACGGTGTAAACGCCGGAAGCCACCGCATAGGCACCAATGGCGACGGCTTTTTCCGAGTACCATTCCGGGGCCGCTGCAGCCAGCGGCAGGTCCGAGATGTCGACGCCCAGGAAATTGGCCAGGGCCGCAGCGAGGACCAGGATGCGCGTGTTGTCCACGCACGACCCCATATGGAGGACCGGCGGGATGCCCAGTGCCTGGCAGACGGCTTTCAAACCCGGTCCGGCGAGTTCTGCGGCCTCGGGGACCATATGGCCGGCCTTGCCGTTCGCCACGGCCGAGCAGCCCGTGACGACCACGAGGATATCGTGCTCGATCAACCGGCGAGTCAGTGTGATGTGGCCCTTGTCCTGGGGGATCTTCGGGTTGTTGCAACCCACGACCCCCACCGCGCCCCGGATCTGGCCAGCCTTGATCGCTTCCACCAGCGGGGCCGGCGTCCCGCCCAGGGCCGCGACAATTGCCTCTACCGAGAAGCCGGCCATCATCTCTACCGGCTCCACCGGGATCTGGACGCGCTCGGGCACGCGCCGGCCGAAATTCTCCACCGCCTTGCGCACGATCTCGCGGCCGACCTCCAGCCCCCGCGCCGGGTCGAACGGAATATGCTCCGCCCCGGGGAACTTGGCCTTGTCGAAGGTGGAAACGACGAGGGTATGGAAACACCGAGCGACCTCGGTGACGGACGGCATGATGCACTGGTAGTCGACGATCATCAGGTCGAGCGCTCCGGTCATGATGACCAGTTCCTGCATCAGGTGGTTGCCGGCCATCGGGATGCCGCGGCGCATCAGCAATTCGTTCCCTGTGCAGCACAGACCGACCAGGTTGATCCCCCGGGCACCCTTTTCCCGAGCCAGCGCCAGCAGCTCCGGATCGTTTGCTGCGCGTACGATGACATCCGAGAGCATCGGGTTGTGGCCGTGGAGGGCGATGTTGACGTGGTCGGCCTTGAGCGCTCCAAGATTCACGCGGGAGCGCAGGGGTTTCGGGGTGCCGAAGAGGACGTCGGACAGTTCGGTCGCGATCATCGACCCGCCCCAGCCGTCCGAGAGGCTGGTGCGCAGCCCGTGGAGCAGGATGTTCACATAGTCGTTGTCCACCCCCATATGCGTGCGGTGGAGCATCTCCACGTTCTCGCGGTCGATGCCGCGAGGTGTGACGCCCAGCTTGTGCCAGAGCGCACGCCTTCTCTCAGGCGCACGCTGCACAAAGGTGAGCGCCTCCAGCCTCATGCCGAATTCTTCCATCATCCGCCAGGCCAGCTCCCGGGCCACTTCTGGAGCAGTCTTGCCTTCAGAGGGCACGCCGAACTCTTCCGCAAGGCGGCGAAGCTTTGCCTCATCGCTAATCGTGTAGCTTGCCGTCCGGCCCTGGCCCAGCTCGTAGAGCACTTCCAGGATGTCGCGTGCGTGGTCGCTGTGGGACGAAGCTCCGGCGGCGATCGTGCGGCCCAGGTTCCGGGCGACGATGATGTCCGCGTCCGCCCCACAGACGCCCTTCTGCGGCCCCTCGCCGAAGGGATCCACCCGACAGGGACCCATCGCACAGTTGCGGCAGCTCAAGCCCAGCGCGCAGTAGCCGCACTGTGGCTCCTGGGCCGCAAGCCGGTCCCAGACCGTTTCGATGCCTTCCTGGCGGGCGCGTGCCAGCATTTGCCAGGTATCGCGGTGCACGCTGTACTTGCTGAACTCTTTCTCGCTCACCGCCGTCCCTCCTTCTCCTCGGCCAGGCGGCTGGTCGCCGCACCGAGGTCGCGCCAGGCTTTGATATGCGCCGGCACGACTTCGGGGACCACCTTCACCTGGCCCAGGGCCAGCGAGACCGCCTCCGAGAGGCGGGTCCTCGAGGCCCGGATCAGCTCGTTCACCTCGCCGAACTCGAGCGCACGCACTTTGCATGCCTCCACGCAGGCGGGCACGCGGCCCTGCCGCCGCCGCTCGATACAGTGGTCACACTTCAGCGCCACATCCCGGTCCAGGCGGATTTCCCAGGTGCGATGGTAAGTGATCGCATCGAAGGGACACACGAGCGCGCACATCGCACACGCGATGCACCGGCGTCCGTCGATGGCGACGATCTCGCCCTCGTGGACGCGGGAAATCGCCCCGGTCGGGCAAACGAGCATGCAGGGTGCGGGATTGCAGTGACGGCACTTGTTCGGAAAAGCCGTGTTCAGGGAGATCCCGGGCTCGACGTGGATGCGGCTGCGAGGCAAGGGAGATTCCAGGTGGGCGCGATACGGGTCGCGGGTCTGGGAGTGCTCGACGGCGCAGGCGAACTCGCACTGGCGGCAACCGATACACCGTTCCGGGTGCACGAACACCGTTTTCATCGACACCCCCTTGCGCGTCGGCGAACCGCCGTGCGCAACCCTTTCCCCGACTTCCGGGGAAAGACGCAACGGCCGATGTCCTAACGACCTTCCATTGCCCCCTCCTTTCACTTCGACCGGTGAATAAGTTATCATCCGAGCACGACGGGAAGGCGACTTTCCCGCCCGGCTTGGCTGGCGCCAGAGGTACTTTCTCCAAGGCCATTATAGTTTGCTAAAGAGGCGAAGTCAAGGCCAGGAGCCCCCGGTCTCTGTCTCCCTCGCCTCCACCGCTGCGCAGCGGAAAAGAGGGGTAGAGGAAAAGTTTGGGTCGGGCGGCTTGGCCCGCCCGACCTCCCTTGGCTTCTTTCCCCTCCCCTGCTGTCGAACGGCGAGCGGGACAGAGGAGGGAATCGGGGATGCGACAAGGGTCGAGATAGGGATTCTTATCCCAGCGGGTGTCCGAGCACCAGCAGGTCAGGGGTCTGCCGACCCGAAGTCTATGGCCCCACTGTGTTGGGAATCTGGGGCAGATAGACACCTCCTGAACCTATGCTGAAGCGGATCGGCAAAGTCGGTGCAACCTGCAGCGGATCGTATGTGGTACCGTTGTTCCAGACCACGTAGGCTTCGGCCCTGACGCCGGCGGGAAGGGTCATCCGGCCGTAGGTGCTGAAGGTCCTGAAGTTGATCCACACCACATCCTGCCAGGTGCCCGAGTACGTCGAGACCGGGTCTGCGCAGATGCGCACCAGCGAGTGCGCTGGAACCGCGACCTCGGCGTAGACCTCCGGGGTCCCGTCGAGCTGGAAAGTCTCGATCGTGACGGTACCTGCCACGCCGCCCGTGTTGTAGAGGAAGATGACCGTCGTACTGGTATCCTCGTCCTGCGGAGTGAACCAGACAACGGTCGTGCCGGCCTGAGTTGCCTGCCTCCCTGGCTGCACCTGGTACTGCTCGGGGATGACGATCTCCGCCGGGCCCGTCGGGTGGCTATCGCTGCCCGGCGTTCCTTGGGCCGGCACCACGGTCCCCCCGCTATCGCCTCCCTGGGCGAGCACGCCGGAAACCAGCGGGACCACCAGGGCAAGGACGAATGCCACGACACCGATTCCGCCGAACCACCATTTCTCAGTTTTCATGTCGCACCTCCTCTCGATCTCAAGGACGTGCTGCCTGCAACCATTATACAGTTATGCAGGGCAGAATCAATGGGCCTGCTTCGCTTTTCGACCCAAAAGCAAGTCGCGATGGGCCCTCAAAGGAGGGCGGCGACCGCAAGGTTCCATGCGGCCCTGGGGATGCAGATGTAGGCGACCGGCGAGGCTCGGCCCCCGGGCGTTGTCCACCGGAAAGCAGTTCTCGGCAGGACAGCCGCTGTCCTGGGTAACAGTGCGCGGTGTACAGCAACTGGGCCTGCGCTGGACACTCGAAGGCCCTGCTCATGCCACAGCGAGGTACTTCCGGCACGCCGTCTGCTGTTCTAAGCACCCCTGCTTCGCCGTCTGCCGCCGGGGCGTTCCGTCTTGCTTAGGGGACAACGCCGCTGCCGAAGCAGGCCTCCGCATAGTCCTCGAGTACCTGCTCGAGGGCATGGTAGAGGATCTCTTCCGGGTGAGGGGAAAGGGCGCCTTCCCGGACGCGAAGGAAAGCATCCGGCAGGAACTGGCCGACCAGGGACAGCGGAAGCGGTGCACACCGTTCCAGGTTCGAAAGCAGCTGTTGCAGTGCCCCCTGGACGTCCTTCTGCGCCCAGTAGTAGCGGATACGGTCGCTCAGGCTGTAACGCCGCTTTCGCGCCTGCTCTTCAGGCGTACCCGTATAGTAGGCCCGCCAGTGCACTGGATCCCGCTCCATCGCCCGGTCCAGCACCTCGATCAGGTGGGAACAGGCCTCAGGCGCGATCAGTTCGCGCTCGATCATCGCCAGGGCAAAGGCCGCGCGACGGAAGGCCCAGGTCAGCGCGGGGCCGACCTTGAGAATAGCAAAATGGTCCCGCACCAGCCGGGCGAGGCTCGTGCGGCTCTGGAAGTCTGTGGAATGGGCCTCATACACCAGGCGAGGCTGGCTTTCGATCCAGCGCACCAGGGGCCGTGCCGCTGCGGGGCTATAGTCCACGATCCGGTCGTCCCCGAACTCGACCCCGGGCTGCACAACCACGGCGATGACCCGCTCCCACGCACCGTCAAGGCCGTGCCGTAAGAAAGCGCTACGCGTGGCGGCTACCGCCTCTTCCACCGACTCGACGGTCGTGACCGGAGGCAGCCGATCCTCCGCGGTCATACCACCTGCCGGCGGCACCTCCGCACCGATCACATACCGCAGGCCGGCCCGCCGGCTTGCCGGGGGAGCGTACCGAAGGCTTTCCTCTGCTGCACGGGCCAACCGCGCCGTACGTTCCGCCACGACATCAGCCGGCAGGGGCTGGCCTGGCACATCGCCCCCTAGCGGCATGCTAGCGTCGAGATGGAGCTTGGTATAGCCGGCCTCGACGTAAGCACAGACCAGCGCCTCGGCCTTCTCCAGCGCGCGCTCGGCCGGTTCGGTGCGCCAGACCCCGGGGCCCAGATGGTCTCCGCCCAGGATCAACCGATCGAGGGAAAATCCGCAGCGGGGAGCCGCGCCGTGCACCAGCGCGACGAAATCGCGCGGCCTCAGGCCCGTGTACCCGCCGTCCGGGTTCACCTGGTTCGCTGTGGATTCGAT